>JAAFHJ010000459.1 GCA_013298325.1 Myxococcales bacterium
GGCGGCGTTCCTGAACGCGTCCGCTGTACGGCGCGCGTTCGAACCAGCGACCCACAGCCCCTCGTCCCGCTCGCGGAGGCGGGGCTGGGGATCGCCCGCGTTCCCGAACACCTTGCGCGTCCATCGCTCGCCGCCGGCCGAACGGTCGCCGTGCTGCCCAACGTGCCGCTCACCCCCACGGTGATGTTCGCCGTGTTTGATCCGGCGCGGATCAGCGACGTTCGGATTCGGACGGTACTCGATGCCCTCGAGCTACGCTCCGCGAGCGCTCCGCGGTACGCCGCTTCCGCGCGGTGACCTACCGACGAGGGGGGGCTAGCGCCGCCCGAACGCGCCTCAGAAGTTCCCCCGGGACGATCGGCTTCGTCAGCACGTCGTCGTCCGACCCGGCTTCGGCGCCCGACCCCACAAGAAAAAGCGCACGAATCGCCGGTCGCGTGCGTGCAAGGCGCGCGTGAAGGTTGGGACCGCTGACGCGCGGCAGCTTCGCGTCGGAAAGAAGGAGCGCGATCGAGCCGGTGTGTTGCTCGGCGGCGAGTAGAGCGTCGCCGGCGCTTGAAGCGTCAATGACGCGATACCCGGCGCGAAAAAGGACCACCTTGAGCGTCGTACGCACCGCGTCATCTTTCTCGACGAGCAGGATCGTTTCTCCACCGATGCTCGCAAGTGCCGCATGGGAACTTGGTCGACGGGGCCCGTCGTTGGTCGCGGCGACCCGTGGCAGCCGAAGGCGAAAGGTCGTCCCGACGGCGACCGTACTTTCTACCTGAAGGGAGCCGCCCGCGTTCGTCACGATGCCATAGGCACTCGCAAGGCCAAGGCCGGTCCCTTTGCCGCGCGCTTTTGTCGTATAAAACGGCTCAAAAATTCGGGGGAGCGTCTCGGCGTCGATGCCGATCCCGGCGTCTGTGACCGAAATTTCGACGGCATCCTGCTCGGCACCAAACTCAGGGAGCGACCCGACGTCGCGCGGAGTCGGCTGCCTGCGCGTCTCGATTGCCAGTGCTCCGCCGTCCGGCATCGCGTCCGCCGCGTTGAGCGCCAAATTTACGAGCACTTGCTCGAGATCCACCGGCGAAAGCGCGACCGCGCCGACGTCTCCGCGAAGCAGCACGTTGATCGTGATTCGGTCCGGCAGAAGCCGGCGAAGCAGCTTTTCGACGCCCTGGACGACCGCATTCGCGTCGGTTGTGGGCGCATCCTGTTCATTTCTCACGCGCGTGAAGTCGAGGAGGCGCCGCGAAAGCTCCGTCGCCCTACGCGCCGCATTGCGAACTTCCTGCAGGTCGTCCCGGGCGGTGCCTGGCGGGAGGCTGTCGAGGACCATCGATGTGTAGCTCACGATGATCGTTAGCAAATTGTTGAAATCGTGCGCAATTCCTCCGGTAAGGTGCCCGATCATCGCCACGCGCTCCGTGTGCCAGCGATCGCGCGTTGGGGCGCCTGCCGTCGGTCGGCTCACGCGTTCGGCGACGTCCCCCGCAGAGAAGGGCTCGAAGAGAAATGCGTCTGCGGCGGCGAGCCTCGAAAGGTCATCCCGCGTTGCGTTGCGTACGTCGCGATGAAGGGCAAATATCCGCTCGCCAGAACGGCGCCGCTCGCACGCCTCATCGAAACCACGATCGGCCGCCGTCGAATGGCCCACGACGAAAAATCGAATCGCCGACCCTGCGGAGGTCTCGCACGCGGCGAGACCTGCCGTGCAGACCTCGCGCGCCGACGGCCCGACGCTTTCATCAAACAGCGGGATACTGGAGGCCATGCTGGAGTCTAGGGTAGCCATCGAAACGACGACGGAGAATTCCGCCGAAAAAAGACGAGACCGCGCGTTCGCCCGTGCTTCGTCATCGGGGCAACGGGGCCGGCCCGGCCGCGCGATTGCGCGTTGCGGCAGGGGTCACCACGTCATCCTGGAGGAGGCGACGGATGGCACCGGCCGTGGCGGACCAACTCGGCGGAAAGCCCAACACCCCATCGGAGAAGAGGAACGGCGTCAGCACGATCGCAAGGATTTGGCGGGCGCGAACCCGCCGGTCGACGGCGAATAACGCCCCGTCACGGACGCCTGCGTCAATCGCCGACGTGACCAGCGACGCGAGGCGCAACAGGTGCGTCGGTGCGTCCGCCTCACGGTGGCGAAGCAGAAAACGGGCGAGGTGTTCGCGGTCGCGGCAAGCGGCAAAAATGATTGAGGCGACGTCTTCTACCAGGTCGAGGCCGGAACGCTTGCCACGCACGAGGCAGTTTTCGACGTCTACATAGAGCGGAACGACGAGAACCCGCGAAGCCGCTTCGACCAGCGCGGCTTTGGTGGAAAAATGGTGGAGTAGGCCGGCGTTCGAAACGTCTGCCTCCGCTGCGACGCGGCCGATGCTCAGGGTATCGAACTGGGCCAACTGAGGAATTGCGACCTCCAGAATTCGCATCCGCGTCTTCTCGCCATCGGAACGTGTCATCGACGACCTTTCATCGTGCGTTGCCTTGCTGTCGCGCCGCCTCTTCCGAGCGTGACGAAGAGCCCTCAGGTGGCAGGCCAGCGAAAGCCGACCTGCCACCCAAAGCTGGGAGGAGGATTCCCTACCCGCCGGATGGCCACGTTCTGGAGGGGGATTGCCGTCCGTCGGATACTGTCCCATGCCAGCGCGACACGAAGACATAGTGTCTGTATCACCGCCGCTCGGTGACGCAAGTGCGAAGCGTGATTTCGCCCGCGCATCGGCATTCGCTGACGCCGCTTGCGGCAACGACCTCGCGGCGGTACGTGTTAACGCTCTGTCATAGCGACGCATCGTCGCGACGATGCGAGGAACGTAGGACGATGAGCCGCACATTGAATTCCCTTCGGCCGGCCGCAAGTGCGGTCGCCGCATTCCTTCTGGCGGTCGCCAGCGGCGCCACAGCGTGTCGTGGCGGTGACACCGCAGATTGTTTGACAAATGGCGGATCTTCGGGTGGCGGTGGCAACCAAGGTGCAGCCCGTTGCGACACACCCAACGAAGGCTGCGCGTGCGGCGCCGACGGGGCCGCGGCCGAATGCGGAAAGGTGTTCTTCGAGAGTGCTGGGTACACCGCCTGTGCCTACGGAACACGCGTATGCACGAACGGGCGCTGGGGGGCGTGCATCGGCGACGGGATGGCGGCAAAGAGCCTCGCTGGCGATGCGCTTGCGCTCGCGACCGCAGAGACCTCCGGAAGCGTTGCACAAAAGGGGCTGGGCGCCGCCGGCAGCTGCGCCGCCGAAAATCCGTGCGACCCTGGCTGCACGAACTTCGTCGACACCCCATCGGGCCTGGATGCCGGGCCCGACGCCCCCTTCGCACTCGTCGACGGGGGCCTCACGCCGATCAACGACCCCTCCGCCGCCCCATGCCCCCCCGGCGGCGCCCTCTTTTGCAACATCGCAACGTGTGGGGCAGGGACCTCGACGACGTTCCGTGGACGCGTGTTTGATCCGCGCGGAGTCAATCCGCTCTACAACGCCAGGGTTTACATCCCGACCAACTTCGACCCCCTTCCGCCGATCCCCGTCGGGCCGGCACCGGATGCATGCGGCGGCGTACCCAACGTGCCGGCGCTCGCCGCGACGGCGACCGATGTGAATGGCTATTTCGAGCTGAAAAACGTCCCCTCCGGCGTGAATATCCCGCTCGTCATACAGATCGGCAAGTGGCGTCGGCAATTTACGATTTCTCCGCTTGCCGCGTGTGTGGTGAACGATCGAACAAACGCACGCGAAAACGTACCGGTTCCGGGATCGGTGGCGACGGTTTCGCGTCCGCTCCTCCGTCTCCCGTCGAAGGCGGCGGACGGGAACATTCCAAAGATGGCGCTCGTCCTTGGGAGCGCCGATCCCTTCGGTTGTTACTTTACGAAGCTGGGCATCGCCCCAACCGAAGTAACGACCAATGCGGGGGCGGGGCGGATGCACGTGTTTTCGGGCAACGGGTACGGCACCGTCAACGGCGCCCTCGCGCCGGCCGCGGACGGCGCGCTCTGGGACTCCGACGCTCACCTTCGTAGTTACGATATCGTGCTGACCGCGTGCGAAGGCGCGGAGAACCTTGCCACGAAGCCGGTCGCCGCGCGGACGCGCGTCCGCGACTACTTGAATGGTGGAGGGCGCTTCTTCGCGACCCATTTCCACTACGTTTGGTTCGCGTATGGCCCTCCCGACGTCCAGAGCATCGCCACCTGGACGCCGAATGCCTATTCCTACGACCCGCTGTCCGATTTTGGCGTGAACGTTGGCGCGGCGAATGGCGCTATGTTTCGCGACTGGCTCGGGAACGTCGGCGCATTGAGCGCCGCGCCGCCGAACACGATCCGCGTGGGGCAATCGCGTATCGATATGTCGGCGGTTTCTGGGAAGGCAACTGCCGTG
>JAAFHJ010000460.1 GCA_013298325.1 Myxococcales bacterium
CGCTTCTACCCCACGCTTTCGGTGAAATTTTTCACCCAAAACGCTTCTACCCCACGGTTTTCGCGATTCGTGATCGCGGAAAACCGCTCAGCCGGTGGGGAGCGTGGCTCGGAGCGCTTCTCGGTGCTCGCGGGTCTGGTCGACGGGGCGGCCGAGGATGACGAAAAGGCCGTCTTCCCGGCGCCGCGAACCGTGGCTCTTGAACCTCAACGGCACCTCGCCGGCGACGATGATCCCCTCGACGCGCGCCCCCGGCGGATGGGGGACCGTCGAAAGGAAGGTGACCGTCTTCTCGTCCATGGCGAGCAGCGACGCTTCGCCGCCTCGCGTCCATCGGAGGGGCATTTCGCCAGAGGTCTGCGTCACTTCGGTCGGAGAATTCGTGGTCATCGTCCCTCTTTGCGCGCCCGTTCCATCTCGGAGCGGGCTTCCCGTGAGGCGGTCTTTTCGGCGAGAACGTGGCGCTTGTCGACGGTCTTCTTGCCCTTGCCGAGGGCCAGTTCGACCTTCACGCGCCCCTCTTTGAAGTAGAGCGCAAGCGGCACGAGCGTGAAGCCGCCGCGATCGAGGAGCTTCTGGATCTTCTCGATTTCGTTGCGATGAACGAGGAGCTTCCGCGCGCGCCGCGGCTCGTGGGGGTAGGCGGTCGCTTGGACGAAGGGGGCGATCTGGAGCTGCTTGAGCCAGAGCTCGCGCCCCTCAATGCCGGCCCACGCGTCGACGAGTTCGACCTTCCCCTCGCGGAGCGACTTCACCTCGCTGCCGACGAGCACGATCCCGCACTCAAAGCGCTCGGTGAGCTCGTAATCAAACGAAGCCCTCCGACTCCGGACGATCGGCTGAATGGCCATCGCTTTTTCGCTTTTGTCTGGCTTGCCCACGGTCCCGGCGTGCGTACGCGGATCTGGCGGAAATGGCCAGCTGCGCGTCCGCCCGGAACCGCCGAAGGCGGTGAGGAAACGGCGCGCACGACTGTAGCAGCTCGGGCACAGGTAAATGCGCAACCAAACCCAGACGGCACTATGGATGGCGGGTGCCTTTGCGTCCGAAAGCGCTGACCCCCTTCGTCCACCGGGAGAGCCGCCCCGTCGGCGACTACCGGGTCTTCCGTACTTCCGAGGAATTCATTGAAGATGCACGCGGCAATTCCCGCGGCTCCGTCTTCGTCTTCCAGTGCCCCGACTGGTGCAACACGCTCGCCGTCACCGAAGACGACTGCGTGGTTTTCGTCTGGCAGCACCGCTTCGGCACGCGCCAATTGAGCCTCGAAATCCCCGGCGGCATGATCGATCCCGGCGAAGCGCCCGAAACGGCCGCCCTCCGCGAGCTCGCCGAAGAGGCCGGCTACGAAGCCCCCCACGGGGCGACGCTCTTGACCGCCCTCGCGCCGAACCCGGCCCTCCAAGGGAACACGATTTATACCTATTTGGCCGAAGGCGTCCGCCTTGAACGCCGCGCCGTCTCCCGCTTCGCGGACGGACGCGGCGAAGCGCTCCGCCAGAACCCCGACGACCCCTTGGAGGAGCTCGAGGTCGTCCTCATCCCCGTCGCCGATCTCCCGGCCCTCCTCGACCAAGGCGAGTTCACCCACGCCCTCTGCGTCGTCGCCCTGGAGACCTACCTCCGGAGGCGGCGCTCGCGATGATGCCGTCCTTCCCGGTCGGGTTCCTGCTGCTCCTCGACGTCATCGCGCTGTCGCTCCTCGCCGTCGCGCTGCCTCCCTTTGCGCAGCCGCGACGGAAGGGGGCGGTTGTCGCGGTCGCGGCGCTTGTGCCGCTCGGGGCGCTCGTGACGTTCGTGATCGCGAAGGGATTTCATGCCGTTGGCGTCGGTCGCGTCGCCGGAGCGACCGCCTGGCTTTCGATGACGCTCGTGTTCCTCGCCGGCCTGTTTGGGCTCGTCGGCCGCGCCCTGGCGACGCTTGCCGCCCTGGTCAAGCCGGTCGCAAAGCAGGAAAAACCGGCCGATCCGAGTCGACGCCGGTTTCTGCGCGCCGTCCCCCAGGGGGCGACCGCCCTCGGCGCCGCGGTGGCCGCCGCAGGCATCGCGACCGGCCAGCGCGCGCCCCAACTTCGTCGCGTCGAACTCTTCTATCCAGACCTCGACCCTGCCCTCGAAGGCTTCACGATCCTTCAGTTTTCCGACCTGCACCTCGGCGTGAGCCTCGGCCTCGACGACCTCGACGCCGCCCTCCTCCAGGCGGCCGCCGAAAAGCCCGATCTCGTTGTGATCACCGGCGACGTCGTCGACGACCGCCCGCTTTTTGATCGGGCCATCCCGAAGATCGCCGCCCTCGCGCCGCCGGCCGGGGTCTTTGCCTGCCTCGGGAACCACGAATATTTGCGCCGGATCGGCCTCGACCCGGCCCAGTGGAAGCGCCTCGGCGTCACCCTCCTCCGCGACGAAGCGACGACGATCGCCTGCGGAAAAGGGGGGCGTGCCACGCTCGGGATCGCCGGCGTCGACGACCCGATGGAACTCCGCAGCGAACCGGTCCAGCGGGGGATCGCCGCCTCCCTCCGCCGAATTTCCAAACCGGCCAGTACCTTTGCGCTGCTCCTCTCCCACCGACCGGAAGCGTTCCTGGTCGAGGGCATGCGCGACTACGACCTCGTCCTCTCGGGCCACACCCACGGCGGCCAGTGGGGTTTGTTCGGACGGAGCCTCCTCGACGCCGTCACCGGGCGCGCCATCCATTGGGGATCCTACGCAAAATCGGTGCTGGTGCCCGGCACCACCGACGGTCGTACCAAGCGCGTCCAGCTCTTCACGACGAGCGGCTTCGGCGATTGGTTCCCCTTCCGCGTCGCCTGCCCCCGGGAACTGCCGCTGTTGATCCTCCGTCGCGGCTGATCTTCGCGCCGACAAGACTGCGCGCCGTTACCGAGTGCCAGGGGAAACTCCCATTGACGCACCGCATTCCGCACGAGGAAATGTGCATCGGCCCCGCATCCCACGTAAGCTACCGCGATGCTCCGCCACCGCCTCTTCGCGCTGCTTGTCCCCGCCTGTCTCGTCTCCGTTTCCGCCTATGCCTGCGCAAACGGCGATGTCGCTGACGACGAGCCGACCACCGACGCCGGCACCCGCGACAGCGCCGCAAACGACGGCGGCGACGGGGGGGGCTCAATTCCCGATGCGGGCCCCTGCGTGAAGAAGTCGGACACCGACGAGTTCGACGTCAATTTCACCGACGACAACTGCGACGGGAACGACGGCATCGCCGGCCAGTGCATCTTCGTGTCTGCGGCCAAAGGGGTCGACAGCGCCGACGGCACGACCGCGAAACCGTTCAAGAAGATCCAGGCGGCCATCGACTTCGCCGCCACCGAAAAGAAGGGGCGCTCGGTCTGCGTCGCCGCGGAGACCTTCAAAGAAGCGATCACTCTCAAAGCGGGCGTGAACGTCTTTGGCGGCTTCAATGCGGCGGCTGGCTTTGTGCGCAGCAAGAAGAACGGCACGACCGACATCGCCACCGTCCTCGACGCCGACACCGGCACCGCCGTCCTCGCCGACGCCATCGACACACGCACCCGCCTGGAGAGCCTCACCATCAAGGCCTCCATCGCCGGAACGACCGCCGACGGGGCGAGCGTCTACGGCGTCCGCGCCGTCGCTGGGACCGGCCTCGAGATCCGCGGCTGCAAGATCACCGCGGGCGACGGTCACCCGGGTGTCGCCGGCGCCAAAGGGGCGGTCTTCAACGTAAATGCCCTCGACGGCGCAAACGGCTCCTCCGGCGACGCAGGGCGCGCGGGCGGTCCCGCGGGGGCCTGCCCGGTCCCCGGCGGCAAAGGGGGCGACGGCGTGAACGGCAACAATAGCGGCCAAGCGGGCGCCAAGGGGGCCGGGACGAACGGCGGCAACGGCGGCGGCGGCGGCGCCGGCCTCTCGTGCATTTCCCCGGGGAGCGCCGACGACGGCGGCGACGGGAAGCTGGGTTTCGACGGCGCCGACGCGATCGAAGGGGGTGCCGCTGGGGCCGCCGGCGTTCTCGCGACCGGTGCCTACAAGCCGGCGGCGGGCGGCGACGGCAAGGACGGCGAAGCGGGCGGCGGAGGCGGAGGCGGAGGCGGAGGCGGCGCCACGGCGACCGGCTTCCCCGGCTGCAGCGGAAAGAGCTCGGGCGGCGGCGGCGCTGGCGGCGGCGGCGGCGAGGGGGGCCACGGCGGCAAAGGCGGCGGTGGCGGCGGCGGGAGCTTCGGCGTCTTCGTGGCGGCCGGCACCGTAAAGCTCGAAAGCAATGACATTTCCAGCGGGACCGGCGGCGCGGGCGGAAGCGGCGGTGCCGCGACCGGCGGCCAGCAAGGCGGCATCGGCGGGACCGGCGGCGGCGGGCAGACCTCCTCCGGCAAAGGCGGGCGTGGCG
>JAAFHJ010000461.1 GCA_013298325.1 Myxococcales bacterium
TCGTGATTCCGACGCTTGAGCGCGTGAGCGGGAAGAAATTCAATGAGGATTTTTTCGTCGGTCACTGCCCCGAGCGTGTGATGCCGGGCCGCCTGCTACGCAACTTGCGCGAAATGAGTCGCGTTTGCGGCGGTTCGACGCCGGAGGCCGCGTCGCGCATGGTCGCCCTCTATTCGCGCTTCGTAGGGGGCGAGATCGACGTCGCCTCGTGCGAGGAGGCCGAACTTACGAAAACCGGCGAGAACGCATTCCGTGACGTAAGCATCGCGTTCGCAAACGAGCTTGCTCAAATTTGCGAACGCGTCGGTGCCGATTTTCTCAAAGTCCGCGCGCTGATCAACAAGTCGCCAGGGCGGAACGTTCTCTTGGCGGGCGGAGGCGTCGGGGGCCACTGCATCCCGAAGGACCCTTGGCTCCTCGCGTATGGCGCCCCCGATCTCGACCCGCTTCTTCTGCGTGCGTCGCGCGCGCGGAACGAAGGGATGCCGATCCATGTCGCCGACCTCGTGGCGGCGGTGCTCTCCGACGGGAAGAAGTCGATTTCTGGGGCGCGCATCGCCGTCCTCGGAATGAGCTACCTCGAAGACTCGGACGACATGCGGCACACACCGAGCGAAGCGCTCGTTGCGGAACTCGAAGCACGCGGTGCGACGGTCGTTCCTCACGATCCCTACGTGCACCGGTTTGCGGGAGACCTCGGAACTGCCGTCGCTGGTGTCGACTGCATCGTCCTCATGGTTGCCCACACCGAATACAAGAATCTCGATTGGAAGCAGCTCGGGTCCCTTGTTGCTCATCGCGCTGTCGTCGACGCGCGGTTCGTGGTTGACGGCGCTCAAATGGCCGAGAACAACTTTTCTTTTCGAGGGGTTGGTCGCCCCCGAGGTCACTGATCATGCTCAAGAACAAACACATTTTTATCACGGGCGGCGCTGGATTCATTGGGTCGACCCTCGCCGGTCTGCTCCTCGAAGACAACAAAGTCACGGTCTTCGACACCTTCCAGCGCGACTCGCTTTCCGCGCGGCCCTTCGCCAAGCACCCGAACCTCCGCACGATCCGCGGCGACATCCTCGACGCACCCGCAGTCCGCGAAGCGATGGCCGGAGCAACCCATGTCGTCCATTGCGCGGCGATCGCCGGGATCGACACGGTCACCAAGAGCCCGTGCACGACGCTCCGCGTCAACATGATCGGCTCGGCAAACGTCCTTGAGGCGGCACAAGCGGTCGGCGGGCTTGAGCGCGTCGTCTGCTTTTCGACGAGCGAAATCTTCGGCGCCCGCGCTTTCCGGGTCGACGAGAAATCACCGGCAATTGTCGGCGCCGTCGGGGAGCCGCGCTGGACCTACGCCGTAGGGAAGCTCGCGGAAGAGCACCTCGCGATCGCCTACCACGCCGAGTTCGGCCTTCCTACGACGGTCGTCCGCCCCTTCAACGTCTACGGGCCGGGGCAGGTCGGCGAAGGGGCGATCCGCAACTTCATGATCGCCGCGCTGAGCGGCGCACCGATCACCATCCACGGAGATGGCGCGCAGATCCGCGCCTGGTGTTACGTCGACGACATGATCGACTGCGTCCTCCGCGCCTTGGAGCGCCCGGAAGCGGTCGGTGAGACGTTCAACGTGGGCCATCCCGCATCTGCGAGCAGCATTTATGCACTCGCGGAAGCGATCGTGCGGGTGACCGGCTCAAAGAGCCAAATTACCCGCGTCGAGCGTGCAGGTGCCGACGTTGAGCTTCGCGTTCCAGACGTTGCAAAAGCGAAGAAATTGCTCGGTTTCGAGGCGCAAGTCGGCCTCGAAGAGGGCATCCGCCGCACCGCCAGCTGGTTTGCGGAGGCCAAATGATTCGTCTGAGCGTTCCGTCAATTGACGAGAGCGACGTCGATGCGGTATCGCGAGTTCTCAGGACCGGCTTTTTGGTGCAGGGTGCCGAAGTTGCTGCCTTTGAAGCTGCGCTCAAGCCGCACATCGGCACTGAGCACGTCGTCGCTGTGTCGAACTGCACCGCAGCCCTCGAGCTCGTACTTCGCGCAATCGGAGTAGGCCCTGGTGACCGCGTGATCGTGACGGCCTACTCCTGGTTGTCGACGGCGAATGTCATCGCACTCCTCGGCGCCGAGCCGGTATTTGTCGACATTGAGCCCGACACGTTCAATGTGTCGCCGCAGGCGTTACGCGAGACGTTGGCAAAGACCTTCGCGAATCGCGAACTGGCCCGGCGCACGAAGGCAATCCTCGTCGTCCACACCTTTGGTCAGCTCGCGAACGTCGCCGAAATTGCGGCCATCGCGAAAGAATACAATCTCCCGTGGATCGAAGACGCAGCGTGCGCCCTCGGCGCGCGGAACGCTAGCGGTGCCGCCGGTTCCTTCGGAGATGCGGGCTGTTTCTCTTTTCATCCGCGAAAAGCGGTGACCACTGGCGAAGGGGGGGCAATCTCGACCTCAAGCGCCGACATGGCTCGTTCACTCCGAGCGCTTCGAAATCACGGGCTCGACCCAGAGGCGAAAACCTCAACATTCGTTGCGGCGGGCCAGAACACCCGAATGACCGAATTCCAAGCGGCGCTCGGGGTCGTTCAATTGGGGAAGCTTGCGCGCATCAACGGGGCGCGCGCTTCCGGCGCCGCACGCTACGGGGAACTCCTCGCAAAGACTCCCCTCACCGCGCCCGTCGTTGTCGAGCCCGGCGCCCACGTTTATCAATCCTACGTGACGCTCCTCCCGCGCGAGCTAGCGCCGAAGCGGCAAGAGCTCATTGGAGAATTGCGCGCCCGCGGCGTCGAGACGACCATCGGAACGTGGCACATGCCGATGACCGAGTACTTCCGGACGCGCTACGGCTTTGCGGTTGGCGACTTTCCGGTCGCCGATGATGTCTTCGCTCGCGCGCTCACCCTCCCCCTCTACGAGGGGCTCCTGGCGGAACAGCAGGAGACGGTGGTTCGAGAAATTTCCGCGCTTCTCTAACGACAAAATGCCAATCGCCCCCGACCGCTTCCGGTCGGGGGCGATTGGCGTTTGTAGCAGCGGACCGAAACGGAAGTCAGGCGCGTTCGAGGAGACGCTGAATCGTGTCGAGGGGGCGCTTTACGGAATATTCCAGGAGCCACTTCCGTCCCGCTTTTGCGCGCGTGCGCATGGCATCCGGGTCATCGGCATACGAAACGAGATGGCGCTTGACGTCGTCGGAAGTCTTCACGTCCCAGACCGGATACAGCTCTGGGTACGCGTGCGTGTAGAGCGAGTCCTCGCGCCGTTGGAGAAGCGGCTTCCCCATAGCAAGGACCTCATAAATTGTGCCGCAGGAGAGCCAGCTTTCGCCGAACTCACCACAACCGATGTCGGAGATGGCGAGTCCAAGCATCAATTCCTTACGGGCCGTCTTCGGCAACCAAACGACACGGTCCTCAAGGCCGAGCTCAGCAACGAGCTCCTTGGAAGGGATGACGTCTGGACCGTATTCGAGGCAAACTAGGCCAAATCGGACGTCCGGGCGCGCGTTAATCGCCGCCCGAAGCCCCCGAAAGAGCTTGTCGTTTCCCTTCTGCCATTCCGGGGGTACGTTCCCCTTCCAAATGTGTCGAGCGTGACTGAAGACCAGAACGTCGACTTCGTTGCGGAGCTTTTCAATGGCATAAAACCAATGGCTCCTGTCGCGATGGTCGAGAATCGTCTCGGGATCATACAGCGGCGTGTAGATCATCGGCAGGCCGACTTCGTGCCACGTTCCTCGATACCCAAGCGAAGCGAGCGGACCCGAAATCAAAGGCGATGGATCGCCAATAATGTGAGGACACTCACGTACTCCAGCGCGCTGGGCGAGCGGAAGTTGCCAGAGGCTGCGAATGTGGCGTCGATGGAACCCCGGCGGGCGGAACGGAAGCTCTTTGAGGTCTGAACCATAGGGCACGAAGACGTCGAGCGGACGCCGAATCTTGTGCAGAAACCCCGGAACCGCCCCGCAACCGACGATCTTGTCGAACCCTTCAAGGGACCGTTCGATTGTGCTGGCCGAAACGGCGTCGAAGGCGATCGGATCCCCCCAGGAAAGATCCCGGGTATATGCCTGGTAGTCGAGGTCGAAGGTGTCCCAACTCGGGTGAAAATGAGGAGACTCTCCGGCCGCGATCAACAACGTGACGTCCATCCCGCGGTCGCGCAGGTGCCGTGCCATCGCGAAGAAGATGTTATTGTTATTGTTGACGAGAGCGACGCGCATAAAGCCCTAGATCTCCGTCTTCGAAGTATACTTTACGTAAAAACTCCGAGAAATGAGGTCAAATTTCTGAAGAACGAAAAAGAAGGGGCGCATCTTCTCGAAAGTCTTCTTGTACGTCCGATAGTCACGGA
>JAAFHJ010000462.1 GCA_013298325.1 Myxococcales bacterium
AGGGGCGTAGCGGAGGCCGACGAGCGCCCGCAAGGTCGGCGTACCGAGCGCCGTTTGACCGAGGGAAACGCCGCTCCCGACGGCGACATCAAACGCAAAATCGCCGCCGAACCAGCCGCCGCTTCGAAGGCCAAGCGTCCCCTCCAGAGGCGTTCGTAGGACGATACCGTCGTCGACAAGGACGTCATATCCGTCGCCATTTCGGCGCAACCGACGCTGGGGGGCGAGCGTCGGATACAAACGCCCTTCTGCCACAACGCTCAATCGCTCATTAGCGAGGAAATCATAGCCGAGTCCGAGCCCGAGGAGCCCTTGGGGGCCGGTGCCGGCGCCAGAAAATTCCTGGAAGCCGCGAATGCGCGCGCCTGCTTCTGCCGCGGAAAACCAACGCTTTCTGCGGTAGTCGGCAGCAATCGTTGGCGAAAATACCACGGTTCGCCCGCCGAGAAATCGGTCC
This sequence comes from Myxococcales bacterium, assembly GCA_013298325.1. Lineage (GTDB taxonomy): Bacteria > Myxococcota_A > Polyangia > Polyangiales > Polyangiaceae > JAAFHJ01. Next base: position 458 of record JAAFHJ010000462.1, read on the forward strand.
GCTTCGCCCCACGGTGCCGTCACGTCGAAGCGCCCGGTCATGGCCCAAATGCCCTTTGGTTGCCCCTCTTTTCCGAGGACGTCGTCGGCCACACGCGGCCGTGGAACGAACGCGTAGGTGAATCCAAAGCGGGAATCGCGAATGCCGGAACCCCGAAGGGCGCTTCCGCCGGTGAGCGGCGCCGTCCCTTCGCCGGTCATTGCGACCGTTACCGGAAAGGCGGCGTCGATCTCGAAGCGATCGGTCACGCCGTAAGACCAAAGAATATTCGGCGTGTACTGCTGCTCGACGGCGCGGATGCGCGTCCCTTCGCCGGCCGGGGTCGCGATGCGGAGGATGACGGGGCGGTAGACCCAGCTCGTGACGAAGCCGACGCCGAACTGGCCCGGTGCGACCGTTTCCGTTCCGCCGATCGTCGGAAAACGGGAGTGGCCCGGGTGGGGCCAGGCCTGATCGGCATCAAAACAGCCGCTCGCGATGGGATCCTTGCATTCTGCGTGTACGACGGCGGCCGTCGTGAGGGGGGCGAGGAGGGCGAGGGCGGTGGCAGCGAAGCGGAGGGGACCGCCAACAGGGGGGGCACGCATGGCGGCGCGACCCTACATGACCGTTCGCCTCCGTGGTAGGGCGACGCGCCATGGACGCCGCGACGGTAACCGCTTCAATCCCCCTCGTTCTTGGCAGTGGCTCTCCGCGACGGCGCGCCTTCGTCGAGGAGCTTGGCATCCGCCACGTTGTGCGCGTCGTCCCCGTCGACGAGACGGTCCTCCCCGGCGAAGCGGCAAGCGTGTACCTTGCACGTGTCGTCGCCGATAAGCTCGCAGCGACCTGCGCCGCCTTGCGCGAAGGTTCCGAGATTTCACAAGAAACGCGCGTTCTTGTGGCCGACACGACCGTGATCGTCTCCGCGGACCGCCTGCTCGGAAAGCCGGCCGATGCCGCCGAAAACGCAGCGATGATTCGTCAGATTGCCGGCTCCGCCCACACCGTCGCGACCCGGTTCGCGATCGCCGCTGTGAACGGAGCGGTCGACCACGTGGAAACCGTAGAAACTCGGGTATTTGTGCGTTCGATGACCGACGCGCAAATCGTTGGCTATGCGGCGAGCGGCGAAGGCTTCGACAAGGCGGGCGGCTACGCGATCCAGGGGCGTTTTGCGCGCTACGTGCGGGCCATCGAGGGGAGCTACGCGACCGTCGTCGGCCTTCCGCTCGCCGAGGTCGCGGAAGCCTTCGAGCGCCTCGGCCTCCTGTGACCGACCCGTCCGTTCGCGACAGCCAGCAAATGCGCACGCAGCGGCGTCGCGAGAGACGGCCGGTCGACACGGAAGGGGCGCGTTCGTCACGCCTGCTTCGCGAGTCACTCCTGGTAGGAGCCGTTGCGGCAATTGCTCGATTTGTTGTGATTTTGTGGGCGGCTCCCCGGTTTCCGGCCGCCGCCGACGGGACCTTCTATCACCGCCTCGCGAGTCGCCTTGCGATCGGTGCAGGATACACGTGGCTGTGGGACGACGGCACCGTCACGCCGGCCGCCCACTATCCGGTCGGCTACCCGGCGCTTTTGGCCGGCCCCTACGCCCTCTTTGGCGCGTCGCCGACCGTCGCGATGGTGGTCGCCGGCCTCCTCGGGACGATCGCTGCAGTTTGCACCTACCGCGTCGCCGCCCGGGAAATGCGCGGTCGGGCGCCGTTGTTTGCCGGTCTGCTCGTCGCCCTTCATCCGGCGCTGCTTCCCTACACGGCGGCGCTGATGACCGAAGGGGTGACCGCCTCCCTCTTCGCGATCGTCCTTGCCTGCCGGGAGCCGCGTGGGGGCACGTCGCCGGTTCGGCGCCTTGGACTCACCCTCGCTGCGAGCGCGCTTGGCGGCCTGCTCGTGCTCGTGCGCCCACAAAATCTCCTGTTATTGCCGTTTCTTGCGCTTGCGACAAGCCCGCCGAGCGCCCGGTGGAAACAGCGGCTCCTCCGCGCCGCGCTCGGGCCGGTCCTCGCGCTCGCCTTCGTGGTGCCGTGGACGGCTCGAAACTGCCGCGAGATGCATCGATGCGCGTTGGTAAGCGTGAATGGCGGCTGGAACCTTCTCATCGGCGCCCACGCGACGTCGGGCGGATGGAGCCCGGTTCCGGTCCCTTCCGCGTGCAAAGAGGTCTGGGACGAGGCCGGAAAGGACCTTTGTTTTGAGCGCGCCGCAAAGAAAGATATCGCGGAGCATCCCGTTTCATTTCTCGCGCTCGTGCCGCGAAAACTAGCAAATACCTTCGAATATGTGGGGGCGTCTGGCTGGTACCTTCATACGTCAAATGCGGAAGCATTCCCGGAACGCGCGAAAAATGTTCTCGGGACGATCGAGACCATTTTTCTTCGCTGTGTCCTCGCGGCGGCGCTCTTCGTGCAGGCGTCGCGGTGGGGCAAGGGGCGTCCCGCCGGTTGGAAGTGGGCCGCCGCCGTTGCCGGGCTCGCGGTGGTTTCGGCGACGGTCGGCTACGTGGCGTTGGCGGCGCTCGCTGTCCGGAAGCGCGCGACCCCCCTCGAAATGACGACCGCGGCCGCGGTTTTATCCACGGCCGCGGTCCATGCGGTCTTCTTTGGGGCGGGCCGCTACGCGCTCGTCGTACTGCCGTTCGTTGCGGTGCTCGCCGCGCGCGTCTTCAGTAGCCGGTTACCGGGCTCGTTCTCCCCTTCGGCGGCGTTAGCGGCTTCGTCGGAGCGGGCAAAACCGGTTTCTTGAGGGGGGCCGGGGCGACCGTCGGTGCGGGAGCGGGTGGGGGAGCCGGAGCGTCGGCTTCCTCTTCGTCGTCATCGTCGTCGGTGCTCCCGCTCGTCGCTGCTGCATCGGCTTTCGCCTTCGCGCGGATGTCGGCTTCCGCCGCGAAGAACGCGTCGTGGAGTTTGGTTGAAAGCTGCTCGTAGGCCTGGGCGGCCATGACTTCATAGACGAGCGAATCCGAAGGGTTGCCCGAGCCGAGCAGCTTGTCGTCCATGAACTTGCTGTACTTCACCTCGAAAGAGGCCGGCGGGCGCACCTCCAGCTTGAACGCGATCGGGCAGAACGACCCGCTCGCGAGCGGTGCGGCCTTCGTCGGCGGGCAGACAGCAGCGTGCTTGCTGGCGGCGCTGTCGACGTCCATCGCGACGTCGAAGTTGATGATAATCCCCACGAATCGGCGGCCGGAGGTACTGTCCTTGTAGGTCGTCCCGCTCCAGTCGACGGTGTATTTTACATGCATCGTCGGCGACGCGCTCGTGATCGTCGTCGTGTCGACTTTGGCGGGGGGCGTCGTCGTGCCGTAGCTGTAGGAGGAGGAGGAGGAGCTCGCCGAGCCGAAATGGCGAGAATCGAAATATTTTCCGCTGTTGCGGGACTTCAGTTCGTCCTCCAGCTCCACCGCGCTCATCTCGAGGACCGAACGTCGCGCCTTCGCCTTCTTGCCGTCGTCCTTCGCAAACCGGAGCATGTCTTCGGGGAAGACCCCGGTGAACGCCTTCTGGAGCTGCGTAACGAGCGTGTCTTCGCGGTGCTTGGCGTGGGTGGCGTCGAAGAAGGTCGAAGCCTTCGCGAAGCCGCCGTAACCGAGTCCACCGAGGCCGCTGAGGCCACCCGTTCCTGCATCGGAAGCGAGCAAACGGTCGGCAACGTCGAGGGACTTCGTCGGCACGCGCTCAAACGAGACGGCGACCGGCGGAGAATCGTTCTTTTCGAGCTGATCGACGAGTTCGGCCATGAACGGAATGATCGACGTATCGCTCGTATTCGTCTTCTTTCCGTAGTTCGTTAGCGCCCGCTGGTAGGCCGCATGAATCGCCTTTTTCGCGTCCGGCGCCTGGCGCGCGTCGGGGGCGTCATGGAGGAACTTCCGATAGGCATCGACGGTGTTCTTCGTCTTGGCGAGCGCGAATTC
>JAAFHJ010000463.1:0-1263 GCA_013298325.1 Myxococcales bacterium
AAGTCGGCAAACGTCGCGACGGCGGCGGAGCCGGGGTGCTGGGCGACGTAAAACTCCGTGCAGGTCGCACGTTCTTCGTCGGTCACCGGCGTGCAGCGCCCGCTCAACGTGACGCGCGCGAGGGCACTCGCCTCCCCCCCTTCCTCAAGGGTGTCGACGAAGAGGGCCGACGCGCGCGGGTCGTCGAGGAGCGCCTTTGTGTGTTCGGCGAGGCCGGAAAAGAGAAACAGGATATCGCCGGAGGCTTCAAAGGCGGGAACGACGTGACTGACAAACGGCGATCCCCCGGCGGCGACCGTCCCCAAGGCGGCGAGCGGCGCGCCGGCGACGAGGCTCTTCGCCTTTTCGGCATTCGTGAGGACGCTCCCATCGACGATGGCGTGTTTGGGGGCCTCCCCGGGACGGCGGTGTTCGCTCATGGCGGCGCACGCTAGAAGATCGCATGCTCTTCGACGACCCTCGCTTTACGCGAACGCTGTTTTTCCCGAGCCGCGACCGGTCGGTCCCAGGCTCTGCCTCCGGCACCGGCACGGCACGCGACGAAACGGTCCCCGCCGCCGACGGAACGCCGCTCCGCGTGCGCGTGCACGATGCACCCAACGGCGATCCCGATGCAGGCTACACGCTTCTCTGCTTCCCGGGGAACGGCGAGCACGCCGGCGACTACGATCCGTTCGCACCGAGGTATTTGTCGACGATCGTGACGCGCGTCGTCGTCGCCGAGTACCGCGGCTACGGGAAGAGCGGCGGCGTCCCAAGCTTCTCAGCGCTCCTCGCCGACGCCCGCACCCTCGCCGCCTGGGTCGCCGCAAGGAGCCCGCGAGGCTGGATCGCCTACGGCCGCTCGCTCGGATCCCAGGCTGCCTGCGAAGCGCTCGCAGTCGCTCCGTGCCCGCGGGCATTGGTCATCGACGCCGGGTTCGGCGACCTCGGCGCCTTCGTCGTCCGACGCGGGTTTTCGCCCCACGTCCTCGCCCCCCTCGACGACGACGAGCGCCGCGCCATCGACCCCTGCGCCAAAGTCGCCGCCTTTGAAGGGCCCGTCTTCAGCATCCACGGCGACGCCGATGAGGTCATTGATTTCCGCGACGGGCGCCTCCTGAATCAGGCCTCCAGGCACCCGAAGAGCCAGTTTTCCCTGATTCACGGGCGCGGCCACAACGACCTCTTCTACGACCGAGACTACTTCCCGGCGATTGAGGGGTTTGTGCGGGGGGTGGTTGGGGGCGCATAGTTGGTGGGGTGCGGCCACCCCTTTTTGGA
>JAAFHJ010000463.1:1273-4348 GCA_013298325.1 Myxococcales bacterium
TCGCGTCGTTAGGCATCGCTTGACTATCGAGTGGTCACGCGGCGGACGGTCTTCCAACTGTCAAGGATTCCTCGACGGTTAGTAGTACTGACACACGTAGCCGTACGCGCGCTGGAAGAGGTCGGCGTCCTGATGGAGTTGGTACTTCAGGAGGCTCTTGCGGAGCGCCTGCTTCACCTCGCGCTCGCTGGCCGCGGTGGTCTGCCAGCCGGGGAAGCGCACGAGCCGCACGATCTCGTCGATGTCGGCGACAACCCGCTCGACCATCACCGGCGTCTTGTCGTTCTTCACCTGCAGAAAGAGCTCGGTGAGGGCTGCCTTCCCGCGATCCTCATCGACCTCGGGTGGCGTGTCCTTTTCGGTGCTCACGAGGTCGCGGGCGATCTCGAGGAGGTGCTTCAGAAACTCGACGCTGTTCAGCAGCCCCTGCGCGTGGCGCTCCTTGAGCGCTTCGAGGCGCTCGGAGAGGTGCTTATAGACCGGGTTTCCCATGTGCTTCCGAAGGCGCGCGGTGAGCTTCGCTTCGAACTCGGTCGCCCGCTTCTTCGGGTCGGGGGATCCCATGATCACCTCGAGCAGCTCGGCGTCGACGATGAGCGTCTCGAGATCATCGCGGACCGCGTCGACGTGGACGTTCTGGTGGATCAGCTCGATCGTCTTGGCGCCGAGCGCGTGCCACACGAGTTTCCCGGTCCCGCTCGTCGGCTGCACGGAAACGTAGACCTGCGTGAGCCAGCGGTAGTCGGTCTCGAAGGCCTGCAGCAGCGGATCGGGGGAGATGGCTTCCCAGAGCTTCCCTAGAACCGAGTACTCGGCGGCGAAGGCGTCGCGGACCTCGTTGTTCGGCAGGCACTCCTGGGCCGCCATGAGCCCCTCGTAGCCGGTGTGCGTCCGGTCGACGGCCGGGAAGAAGGCGAGGCACTTCTGCAGCGCTTCGGGGAGTTGGTGCTTCAGCCCCTCGATGTTGCCGACGACGCTGCGGAAGCCCTTTTCGTCGAACTCGAGCGCCTTCGCCACGTCGTCGAAAACGCCGAGGTAGTCGACGATCAGGCCGTGGGTCTTCTTGTCGCCATAGGTGCGGTTCGTCCGGCAAATGGCCTGGAGGAGCGTGTGATCGCGGAGCGGCTTGTCCAGGTACATCGCCTGCAGGATCGGCGCGTCGAAGCCGGTCAGCAGCTTGGCGGTGACGATCAGCAGCTTGAGCGGGTCGTTGGGGTCGCGGAAGCGGTCGAGGACCTTCTCCTCTTCGTCGCGGGAGCGGGCGTACGGCTTGAAGCGCTCGTCGTGGCCGCTCGCCGAGATGACGATCTCGGTCGCTTCCGGTGGGAGAATCGCGTCGAGCGCCGCCTTGTAGAGAAGGCAGCACTCCTGGTCGAAGGTGACGACCATCCCCTTGAAACCATTGGGGGCGACCGCTGCCTGGTAGTGGCGCGCGATGTCCTCGCAAATCTTCTGGACGCGCTCGGGGACCTTCACAAGCACCGCCATCCTGGAGGCGGCCTTGGCGAGGTTGTCCTTGTCGAGGTCCGAGAGATCGCCGGTGACTGCCTGGTAGGCTTGATCGATGGCCACCTTGTCGATGTGGAGGTCGACGAGGCGCGGCTCGAAGTGGAGCTTGAGGGTCGCTCCGTCGCGGATCGATTCTTCGAAGCCGTAGCGGCTCATGTAGCCGCGGGAATCTTCGTCGGCGCCGAACGCATAGAACGTGTTGCGGTCGCGGCGATTGATCGGGGTGCCGGTGAGGCCAAAGAGGAACGCGTTCGGGAGCGCCGCGCGCATCTTGATGCCGAGGTCCCCCTCCTGGGTGCGGTGGGCTTCGTCGACGAGGGCGACGATGTTGCCACGGTCGTTGAGCATGCCCTCGGCCTCGCCGAACTTGAAGATCGTCGTGATGATGATCTTCCGCGTGTCCTGCTTGAGCAGCTTCTGCAGGTCGTCGCAGGTCTCCGCCTTCACGAGGTTCGGCACGTCGGAGGCGTGGAAGGTCGAGCTGATCTGCGCGTCGAGATCGAGGCGATCGACCACGATGATGACCGTCGGGTTGCCCAGCGCAGGCTGCAGCCGGAGCTTCTGCGCGGCGAAGACCATGAGCAGCGATTTGCCCGAGCCCTGGAAGTGCCAGATGAGGCCTTTGCGCGGCTTGCCGGCCAGCACGCGCTGGACGATCAGGTTCACCGCCTCGTACTGCTGGTAGCGGCAGACGACCTTGATGCGGCGCTTCTTCTTGTCGGTCGCGAAGAGCGTGAAATGCGCAAGGATGTCGAGCACCACCGCGGGGCGCAGCAACCCGCTCACGGCCGCCTTCACGCCCGCGATCGTTCCCGGCGTCGCCTCGTCGTCCCCGCGCCAGGGGCCCCACAGGTTCACCGGCATACGAACGGAGCCGTACATCAGCTCCTTCCCCTCGGTCGCGACGCTGAGGACGTTGGCGACGAAGAGTTCGGGGACGTTCTTCTCGTAGTCGTCGTGGACTTGGAGGGCGCCGTCGAGCCAGCTCACCGCGTGGCGGACCGGCGTCTTGGCTTCGATGAGCACGAGGGGCAACCCGTTTACGAGCAGCACGAGGTCGGCGCGGCGCTCGGCGGCCCCCGCGCGGAAGGTGAACTGGCTCGTGGCGACGTATTCGTTGTTTTCGAGGTCGTCGAAATCGAGCAGGCGAACCGTGACGTGCTCATGGTTCGGCCCGAAGGGCATCGAGCGGTCGCCGCGGAGCCACGCCGTCAGCTCTTCGTTCGCCTTGAGCAGCCCGTCGGAACGCACCGCGAGGACGATCGCGCGGAGCTTGTAGAGGACCTCGTCGGCGCGATCAGGGACGGCGGCGATGGTCGGGTTCAGCCGGATGAGCGCATCACGGACCCAAGCTTCGACGAAGACCTCCTGGGGCTGCCGCGGGATGTTCGCCGGCGCCAGGTAGTGCCAGCCAAGACCGGCAAGCTTCCCGTTCCGACGGGCAAGCCCAGCCCCCACCGCAGTGTTGGGCGTGACCCCACCGCAGAGCTGGTCGCGGATCAAGTTCTCGACGGTGGAAGCTTCGGTGAAGGTCATTGTGCCTCAACAGTTCGAAGTACCCAGTTG
>JAAFHJ010000464.1 GCA_013298325.1 Myxococcales bacterium
CGGCCGAGCACCGGCCAGCGGGCGGCGCGGAGCAAAAACGGTGGGTCGGCCGGGAAGACATGGGGCGCAACGAGGACGAGCCGCTGAACGACGCTCGGGTGGCGGACAGCCAGCGCAAGCGCGACGCCGCCGCCGAGGCCGTGGCCGATCAAATCGAAGCGCGAGGCGCCCACGGCGCTTGCGACGTCGAGGAGGCTCTCGGCGAGCGAGTCGACCGCGTACGAATACCGCGCAGGATCGGGCTTCTCGCTCTCGCCAAAACCGGGCAAATCCGGGCAGATCACCCGTCGCGTCGCCGCGAGGCGCGGGAGGACACGATCCCACACGCGCCGCGAGGAGAGGAACCCATGCACGCAGACGACGGGAACATTCTGCGCGGGGGCGGACGCGGGGCCTTCTTCATAGCCCTCGTCCTCGTTGGCGAAATCGGTGGCCACCGGCGGCGGGGCCAACAGACTTCCCGCTTCCGTAAAGCGCACACGGAGCCCGCGCGCGGTCACATCGCGAAACTGGGGCTCGCCCCCGTCAGCCAACGAGAAATCGGACGGGGTTCCGGAGGGGGTCGACATGGGGGGCACCGACCGACGAGGTCGCCGGCTCGCGCCGTTCTCACCGAGAGCGGCGGCCGACGCAAGCGTCACGCACCGTTCCGAGCGGCTCCCAACGCCTTTTTCGACCGTCGATCGCGGCAAGAAGAGCGCGTCGCGAGCAAATTTGCAGGCGAAGGTGTGCCGAGAACCCTCGCCGCCGTGTCGAGTTTTTCACAGTTCTTGCAGAAAATAAGACCTGATGGACACTCCTGACTAGGGTCCCCTTTGCGACGCCGTGCGTCGGCGACCGCGGAAATAACGCGGTGGGACCGCTTTGTGGAACCTTGCGGAAGCGGATCGGGTGCACCTACCCAGAATCGGCCCGCATCGTGGAAGCGGTTTGGCGTCTCTGTAGCGTCCCCGTTACAGGGAGACGCGTGCACTCCCCCCGTGTCGTGGGTCGGACATAATTTGTCATGGCCGAAGGGCAAGTGCCCGAAATCTGGTCCATCATGGAACGGCCCAAAAAAAACCGTTTCGATGGATTGACCCCACTTTCCATCGCGACGTATGGTGGCCCTCGGTTCGACGCCGCAGCGGTTTCCATGCGAGATCGCGAGAAGGTGCTGACTCTTCGGTCGGGGGATTTTCCCGCGCCGGAGGAGTTGCGACGTCGACGACCGCCTGGAGCTTCGCCTCTAGCGGTCCTAGCGGAGCCGTCGGCTCCCAACCAGATGGATCTTGCACGGAGTCCCCCACTCCGTGGGTGTGCTCATGCGGCCTCGTCCCTGCCATGAGCAGCTTTGCGCCATTGGCGCCCCTGCCGACCCCCACCCCTGGTGCTGTCGGCCGCCCAATTCGACCGTTACGCCCCCTCGGAGGAGTCCCATGAACCCCAAGCAGAACACCGCCGTATTGCTCGCGGAGCCGGCCGTGGCGCCGGAGGTAACCGAGCGCTTTCAGTCCGGAATTTTCGTACGCGCCGCCGACGCAGCGCCGGAAACGCCCGAAGAGGTCGTCACTCGGGAGCAGCGCCGCTCGCGTCGGAAGCGGGACGTCCGCGCGAAGACGATCAGCGTCAAGCGGATGACGAAGCGCGAACTCGAGCTCGGTCGGATGCTCTACCCGGAGGCCGACTACCAGAAGCCGAAGACCCGCGCCGAATGCGCCGGCGGCGAGCGGCCGTGCCCGTTCGTCTCCTGCCAACACCATCTTTTCCTTGACGTTTCGGCTCGCACCGGCGCCATCAAGCTCAACTTCCCCGACCTCGAAGTCTGGGACATGAACGAGACCTGCGCGCTTGATGTCTCTGATCGTGGCGGCACCACCCTCGAAGAGGTCGGCGCGATCATGAACTTGACGCGCGAGCGGATTCGCCAGGTCGAAGTCAAGGGCCTCGCGAAGCTCGAAGCGCTCGAACAGATGAAATCCCTTCGGGAATTCGTCGATGAAGGGCCGATCGGCAAGCGACGCCTTCCGGTGCTCCAGAAGCCGGTCGTGGAAGAGGTCGACGAAGAGGAAGCCGACGAAGAGAGCGAAGAAGAGGCGAAAGCAGAAGCGGACGAAGGCGCTTCCGACGACGCCTTCGAACTCGAAGATCTCGGCTGACCGCGTTCCTCCGCTGGTGGCGATCGCCATCCCGAACCCCGGGATGGCGATTTTCTTTTGTGGGCGTGTGCGCCGAAGAAGCGAGTGTTTTTGGGACGTTAGAAAAAAACTTCCGCAAAAATTTGGCCGCTTTCTTTCGGGTATGACAGGGGTGGACGGACCGGGAGCCTTACATGTCCTCGAAAATGAGTGAGAGCTGCAGCGTCTGCGGGAAGAACTTCGAAGTCCTCTTCCGTTGGCAAATGGAAGAAAAGTCGGGCGCATACACGTTTCTCTGTGGCCGTACGTGCCAAGAGAAGCACGTCAGTGGTGCGTCTTCGGACGGCGTGATCTGCGATTGTTGCGGAAAGCGCTTCGTCGTTGAGCTTGTCGCCCAGGTGCTCAAGGTCGGCACCCAACGTCGCTACGCGTGCACCTCGGAATGCCGGACGTCGCTCGTCGCCGAGTACACGCCAGCGCTCCCGATGACGGCACCGGCACCTCCCGTTGCCGCACGGCCCGTTGCAGCGCCGCCCGCGCCACTCCCGCCAACGATGCGCCCCGCCGCCCCGGTCGCCGCCGCGAGCCTCCGTTCGCCGGTGCGCGCGTCGACGCCGGCCCCCCCGATCGCAGCGGCCCCGCCCGTCGTCGCCCCGGCGCCGGTAAGCGAAGAGTCGGCGAAACCGTCGGCGCCGGTTTTGGTGCGGAAGCCCTTCGAAGGTCCCCGCCGTCTCGCCATTTTCAATCACAAAGGTGGCACCGGTAAGACGACCACAACGGTCAGCATCGCTGCCGGCCTCGCCGCGCGGGGCTACCGCGTACTGCTCGTCGACACCGACTCCCAGGGCAACGTCGCAGTTTCGCTCGCTCAAAAGAGCGAGAAGTCGCTCTATCACGTGCTTGTCATGGGGATTCGTCCCCAGGATGTCGTGGTAAATGTTCGCGAAAACCTCGATCTTCTCCCGTCGAACGAGACGCTTGCCGCCGCGGAACTCTACCTCGCCGGTCGTCAGAATCGCGACCGCGTGTTGAAGGAGCGACTCGCGAAGATCGAGAACGAGTACGACGTCGTCATTCTCGATTGTTCGCCGTCGCTCTCGCTGATGAATCAGAACGCCCTCGTCTATGCCGATGGGATCCTCGTTCCGGTCGCTTGCGACTTCCTTTCTCTGGTCGGCGTTCGTCAGGTCCTCAAGACCGTCAAGAACGTAAACAGCCTCCTCCACCATCCGGTCCAGATCTTCGGCGTACTCCCGACCTTCTACGACGCACGCGCGCGCATTTGCCGCGACGCCGTAGATACGCTCAAACAGCACTTCGGCGAGCGTTGCCTGCTCCCGATCCGTGCCGCCACGAAGATCAAAGAGGCCCCTGCGCAGGGGAAGACGATCTTCGAGTACGCACCCGACTCGAACGCCTCCGAGGACTACCTCCGCGTCGTCGATCACCTCGCTTTCGGAACGCCCGCAAGCGCCGGAGATCAAAACGCAAATGCCGGCCAAGATTCCGTTCGCCCAAGCGAAGCACGCGCCCACGAAGACCGCAGCCCGACCGCCTCTCACCGGGCAACCGGCGCCGCCTGAACCCGACGGAGAAGTCACCATGAGCGAACGAGACGACGAACGTCGAGGTGTGGCCGGTCTGTTTGATCGCGACGAAGTGGAGGGGGTGCTCTCGGGCGCCTTTTACTCGCAGGCGCCGGAAGTTCCTGTGTATGAAGCGCCGGCTCCGGCAAAGGCATCGCGGGCCAAAGAACCGAAGCCTGCCCACTACAAAGTCATTTGTATTTCGATGTACACGAAGGACCTTGAGCATCTCGACGAACTCGTCGACGCGCTCAAGGCTCGCGGTATGACGAAAGCGAGCCGAAGCGCACTCATTCGCGCGGCGCTCGACCAAGTCGACCTCGACAAGATCCCGCGCGGCCTGTGAACGCCTGCGAGCGTCGCCTTTTGGTCTGTTGAAACGCGGAAGTTACTTGCGCGTGAGCGGCGCCTGACTAAAACCCCGCATCCATGAAGACCCGCTCCCTCGCTCTTTTCGCCCTCCTCTCTGCGGCCCCCGTTTTTGCGCTCGCCTGCGCGGAAGACGCAACGGACGCCGATCTCCCCGCCGTCACCGACGCGGGCAAGAAGGACTCGGGGACGAAAGACGCTGGAAAAGATAGCGGTTCCACGCCGGTCGACGCCGGCAGCGACGCGACCGTCGACACCGATTCGGGCGCGATCGA
>JAAFHJ010000465.1 GCA_013298325.1 Myxococcales bacterium
CCGCCTGGAGGGGGTGGGTATGGTCCGCCGCCCGGAGGCTATCCGCCGCCGCCGGGTGGGTTTGGCGCTCCCCAACAGCCGCCGCAGGGTTACCCCCAACAGGGCTATCCCCAGCAAAGCCAGCAGCAGGGCTATCCCCAGCAAAGCCAGCAGCAGGGCTATCCCCAGCAAGGCCAGCAGCCGGGCTATCCGCAAGGGTACGGCCAGCAGGCGATGCAGCCCTATGGGCAGCCACAAGCCTACGACCCTGCGACGATGGGGGAGCTGCGCGTTCACACGAGCTTCTTCTTTATGCAGTGGATTCTCTTCTTGGTCTCCACAAACGTAGAAATCAATGGGCGTAAAATGTCGCGCCCGTGGGGTTGGTCGACGATTCCGCTCCCAGCCGGCCCCTACGAAGTCCGTGTATCCTTCAACTACATGTTCGGGCCGACTGGCGGCGCCGTTCAGCGCATCGCCATCCACCCCGGCTACACGACGACGCTCCGCTACAGCGCCCCGTTCTTCCTGTTCATGGGGGGCGATCTCAACGTCATCCCGCCCCAGCCGAGCCACATGCTCCCGCCAGTCCGCTGACGGGTCGGCTACGCCGGCTTCGGGCGTTTTCCGCGAAGAACGAGCGCCACGCCTAGCGCGACCAACAGGCCCCCGACGATCGTCGCGGGGCCTATTTTTTCGCGGCCGAGCGACCAGCCGAGGACGACAGCCACGAGCGGCGTGACGTAGGCGTAGCTCGTCGCGAGGGCCGGCGTGACCGTCCGCAGAAGATGCGTGTAGGCGGTGAACGCAACGATGCTGCCGAAGACGCAGAGGTAGGCAAACGCGCCGATGGCAAGCGCGGACGGGGCGGCGGTCGGAAAGCGCTCCCCCTTCGCGAGGGCGACGACGACGGTGACCAGCCCGCCCCCGATCATCTGGAGCGCCGACGGGAAGAGGCCGCTCCCCATCTCTTTGCCAAAGCGTCGATTGACGAGACTCCCGATCGCCCAGCCGATTTGGGCAAGGAGCAGGAGCGTTCCGGCGCCGAAGCTCGCATTGAGAGAGCCGGAACCGACGACGGCGACGCCGAGGAAACCGAGGGCCAGGCCGAGCCCCTCCTTCCACGATGGTGCCTCGCCGAGGAAGAAGCCGAAGATGCTCACGAAGAGCGGCATCGTGCCGCATACGACGGCGGCAAGCCCCGACGAGACCTCCTTCTCGGCGAGGGAGACGAAGCCGTTCCCAACGAGAAACATCAACGATCCCGCGAGTATCGCGAAGAAGAGCCCCCGCGCCGTCGGTCGCACGCTCGGCGCATCCTCCGGGGCGGCAGCCGCTTTCGGCTTCCGCAGGAGCGCGAAGGCGAGGAGCGCCGATCCGGCGAGCACGAAGCGACTGCCGGCCGCCAGCAGCGCCGGCACCTCGGCGACGAGCCACCGGAGGGCAAGGTAGGTCGATCCCCAGATTGTGTAGACTGCACCAAGCGCGAGGAGGGCGGTCGGCGCGAGCTTCGGCGCCGGCTTCATCGGCTCTCCGTGAGCGACGCCCGGTAGGCGATGAGCTCGGCGGCGATCGCGACCGCGATTTCTGCCGGCGAACGGGCGCCGATGTCGACGCCGACCGGCATCCGCAGACGGCCACGGTCGGTTTCAGAAAACCCTTTGAGTTCCAATCGTTGCCGCGTCCGCTCTGCCTTTGCACGGCTCCCGACGCCGCCCACAAATCCGAAGCGTCGGCGGAAGGCCCACTCGATGACCTCCTGATCGAGCTGATGGTCGTGGGTCATGACGGCGATCGCCGCCTCTTCGGGGAGCATGCGCCCCGCCTCGTCGTGGTCGACGGGGAGAGACAGCACGCCAGGGAAGCGACCACTTTCCCCAAAAGATTCGCGCGCATCGGCGAGGGTGACCGCAAAATCGAGCATCGCCAAAAGCGGTGCGAGGGCCGCCCCGACGTGCCCCCCGCCGACGATGAGCACGGGGAGCCGCGCGGGGACCGGTTCAAGTACGAGCGTCACGCGTCCTCCGCAGCACATCCCGAGGGCTGCACCGAGTTTGTGTTCGACGGTTCGGAACGGAGCGCTCCGCGGCGACGCGGCGATCGCCGCCAAGTCGGCGAGGACCGCCTTTTCGATGGCGCCGCCACCCACCGTCCCAAAGGCGACGCCATCGGCGCCCAAATAGATTTTTTGACCGGGTGTCGCCGGGGCCGATCCGTGGCGCGCGACCACAGTCGCTTGGGCGCCCCCCTGCCCCGCGTCGATGCGCGCAGCGACACGCCGCAGGAATTCGGCGGGTGAAAGCGCAACAAGAGGGGAGGCAATGGACGACACAGGCATCGGGTTGGGGCGATCTCGCGCGCCTTCCTACGCTTTTTTCGGGTAACCTGAAGCGCCGATCGCCGATGGATCGTCGCCGCTCTCTGCGGCGTGCGTGGCGACCGCTCGAAAGCAAAGGACCGTCCGAGTACCCATGGCCACCCACAACGATCGCGTGCTCGTCATGATTCTCGCTGGCGGCGAGGGGAAGCGCCTCGCCCCGCTCACGTCGGAGCGCGCCAAACCGGCCGTCCCCTTCGGCGGCCGCTACCGAATCATCGATATCGTACTCTCGAATTTCGTCAATTCGGGCTTGACGCGCATCAAGGTACTTACCCAGTACAAGAGCGCCTCTCTCGAAGAGCACATCTCGCGTGCCTGGCATCTCAATCCGATGTTGGGGTCCTACATCGAGACGATCCCTGCGCAAATGCGCACCGGAATCAGTTGGTACAAGGGCTCGGCCGATGCCGTCTACCAATGCTCCCACGTGATCGACGATGACCAGCCGGAACTCGTCTGCGTCTTTGGGGGGGACCACGTCTACAAAATGGATGTGGCTCAAATGCTCAAGTTTCATCGCCGCAAGAGCGCCGTCGCGACGATCGCAGCGATTCCGGTCCCGAAGGCGGAGGCGAGCGCCTTTGGTGTGATTGAGATCAACGAAGAAGGTCGAATCATCGCCTTCCATGAGAAGGTCGCAAATCCGCCGACGATGCCGGGCCGTGACGACGTCTGTCTCGCGAGCATGGGCAACTATGTCTTCGAAACGCAGGCGCTCCGCGATGAGCTCGACTGGGACGCGCGGCGCGATACCCGCCACGACTTCGGCCACGACGTATTGCCACGAATGGTCCGCGAGGGGCGCCCGGTATTTGCCTACGATTTCATGACGAATGAGATCCCTGGCGAGGAGGCGGAGGTCGGCGCCGAATTCGTCAAAACGAGCCGCGGCTACTGGCGCGACATCGGCACCATCGAAGCCTACTGGGAGGCGCAGATGGACCTCATCGCCGTCCAGCCCCAGTTCAACCTCTACAATCCGCGCTGGCCCATTCGGACGGCCAACTCCCACGACCCGCCGGCCAAGTTCGTCTTCCGCGACGAAACCCTGGCGCGCGTCGGAACGGCCACCGAGAGCCTCGTCTCCCACGGCTGCATCGTCTCCGGCGGTCGCATCCATCGGAGCGTGCTCGCCCCCGGCTGCCGCATCCACTCGTTCAGCGAGATCCAGGAGAGCGTCCTCTTCGAGCGCGTCATCATTGGGCGCCACGCGAAGATCCGGAAGGCGATCATCGACAAAGACGTCGAAATTCCGGCAGGGACGGTCATCGGCTACGATAGTGAGGCCGACAGGCGTCGCTTCACGGTGACGGCGAACGGTATCGTCGTCATTCCAAAACGGGCAAAGATCACCGATTGACCGGTTATTTCTTTTCGATCTGAGGGCGGTTTTAGGGTGTTTGAATGATCGGGCTCCTCGAAGCGGGGAAACGGTGAGCGGGCGGACGATTTTCGTCGGCGACGTTCATGGGTGTCGCGAGGAACTCGACGCGCTGCTCGTTGCTGTGCGCTTTTCGACGGGCGATCGTCTCGTTCTTGCAGGAGATTTGGTCGCTCGGGGCCCCGATTCGCGGGGGGTCCTCCGGCTCTTGCGGACCGTCGGAGCGCGGGCGGTTCGTGGAAACCACGAGGAGCGCCTCCTCCGCTGGCACCGCGCGCGCGGCACAAAAGAGAAGATCCCGCTCGGCCCCAATCATTTGGATCTCGCCCGACAACTGAGCGCCGAAGAATGGGCCCTTCTCGATTCCCTGCCGCTCTGGCTCGACCTCCCCGAGCATGGTGTGCGCGTCCTCCATGCCGGCGTCGACCCGACGCTCCCCTTTTTCGCGCAGGACCGTGAGACGATCCTGCATGTCCGGTTGGTCGGACAGCCGAAGGTCCTTTGGGCCAGCCGCTACCTCGGGCCCGAGCACATCGTCTTTGGCCATCACGCGATGGTTGGCCTTCCATTTCACCC
Source organism: Myxococcales bacterium (assembly GCA_013298325.1). GTDB lineage: Bacteria > Myxococcota_A > Polyangia > Polyangiales > Polyangiaceae > JAAFHJ01. The sequence goes on from JAAFHJ010000465.1 coordinate 4,317, forward strand.
GT
>JAAFHJ010000466.1 GCA_013298325.1 Myxococcales bacterium
CCTGGGAGGTACTGCTGGGCATTCGACATCCCCGCCGCCTCCCAGGGCACGTGCCAACGCGAATTCCCAGCAAATCGGGCGATTCACCGACGGGTAGGGGGTGGCCCCGGCCCAATTTGCGTGGCCCGGGCCAGGGGGGCGGCGTCCCGGAACCCTCGCGATCGGCAACATCGAGCGCCCACGAAAAAGCCACGAACGGGATTATCCGTTCGTGGCCTCAGCGGGGCACTCACTGCGAGGCGGCGCTAGACCGCTCCGCCTCGGTGAGCCCCTCGGCTCAGTGGTGCTCTTCCGTCGTGCCGCTTTCGCCGGAGGCGCCGCCGCTGCGCATGTCAAACGAGCCCCAGACTTCGTCCATCGTCGGCTCATTCGCCTTAAGTTCCGACGCCGGCGTGCCGACAATCATCACATAGTTGTCGGTGACGTCGGTCCCGCAGAGGATCTTCCAGTGGGAAACGCTCTTGTCTTTTGCGTCTTCCGTGGTGAGCTCGACGAGGCGGTAATCGGGCGAGATTTCCAGCGTCTTCAAGATCTTCGGGTTGGTCTCGCCGAAGCCCTTGGTGAGCGCCTCTTCGCCTTCTTTGGCGAGGTCATCGAGGGTCTTCTTCGCGTCCTTGTAGGCGACGACCATGACCGCGACTTTGTCGTTCGGCGCCGGCAGGATGCCGATGTAGGCGGCGACGCCGTTCTTATCTTCGGCGTGAGCCGTCGAGCCCTTCGGCATCGAGAACGAGAAGCCGCGCTTCTCTTCATTAATTTCAACCCAATCGGTGGGGATCGGGTGGGCGAGCTTCTCCGCCGGGACCGACTTCACTGCGGCCGGCTTCGCAGCCGGTTTGGGGGCGGGGGCGAGGGGGGCCGCAGCAGACGCCAGCGCAGAGGCGAGAACGGCCGGTTTCGCGGGGGCCGGTTCGTCCTTCTTGCAGCCGGTGGCGGCCATGAGGGCGATCGAGGCGAAAGCGAGGGCGCGGAACGAGAAATAGCTGGGCATCGAACACTCCGTGGCGATTTGAACGAACGTCGACGCACACGGCATTTGGTGCAGTTTTCCAAAAGCAGCAGCGAGGGGTTCCGTCGACAATCCGCGGAGAGTCGAGAATTCCAAGGCGCAATGCAAGGGGCGTCTGTCGCAACCACGCGAATCCGCAAAGAACCTCAGCGATTCAGGCGCGGAATTCGTAAATGAGGCGACTCGCCTTCGCCGCTGTTAGCGGATTGTTTCGCGGAGTCCGCTCGGATCGGTCTTCGGCTCGTCGAGGCGGATGCCGCGCGCCATCGTCGCTTCGAGGACGGCGAGGCGCTCCGACAGGGCGGCGACGTCGGCGGCGGGGGCGGTCGTCGTCGCGTGGAGCACGACGCACTCGCGATCGCTTGCCGCCACAAGGGCGACGTGGCCGCGAACGCGCGCTTCGCCAACACCTCGAGTTTCCATCAATTCGGTCGCCGCGACGATGCGCCCGTCCCAGACGCCGGTCGCCGCTTTGGGCGTCGCCGCCCGCTCGTCGGTCACGACGGTCCACCGTAGCGGCGGTGCGATCCCTTCGCGGAGCGGCGCAAAATCGGCCACCCCGGCCGCGCCGCGCGAAAGCGCCGTTGCCGTACAAAGGTCGCGACTCTGGGGGGTTGGCGCCGTCCATCGCAGGAACTCGACGACGGTCGACGTCCCGTCGTCGCTCGCATGGAGCTCGGCAAACGTGTGGTCGTCGATCTTCCAGGCGCCGTCGGGAAAGCGGATCGACGCGCGAAAGCGCAGTGAATGAAAGCGCTTGGCGACGATCGCTGCCGGCGGCGATCCGGTCGCGACCGGCGCGGGGGTAGCCGGCGGAGGGACTTCGCCCCCGCCACAGGCAAAAAGCGCCGCCCCGAGGAGGGCAGCGCTGCCAAAAGAGACCGAAGCCGAGCGACTCATCAGACCTTGTAGAGCCACTCGGGGTGGCCTTCGTCGGAGCCGCGGACGATGTCGAAGAAGCGCGATTGAATCCTCTCCGTGATCGGGCCGCGGTGGCCGGCGCCGACGGTCCGGTTGTCGACTTCGCGAACCGGCGTGATCTCGGCGGCGGTCCCCGTGAGGAAGATTTCGTCGGCGGTCCAGAGCATGTCGCGGGTGATGCGGCACTCCTCGACGACGTACCCGAACTCGCGGGCGATCGTCATCACCGTATCTCGCGTGATTCCTTCGAGAATCGACGAGGCCAAGTCCGGAGTGAGGAGCTTCCCCTTCTTCACCATGAAGAGGTTTTCGCCGGTGCCTTCGCTGACGAAGCCGCTCGCGTCGAGCATGATCGCCTCGTCGTAGCCGCCGAACTTCGCCTCGCGCTTGGCGAGGACGCTGTTCGTGTACTGGCCGCTCATCTTCGCCTTCGCGAGGGAGATGTTGACGTGGTGGCGGGCAAAGCTCGAGATTTTCGTGCGAATGCCGCTCTTGAGCGCCTCTTCACCGAGGTAGGCGCCCCACTTCCAGGCGATGACCGAGGTGCGCGACTCGTTCTGCGGCGCGTAGATCCCCATCGCGCCGTCGCCGACGTAGACCATCGGACGCAAGTAGCCGTCTTCCATGCCGTTTACGCGGAGGAGCTCCGCGCAGGCGACCATGACCTCGTCCCGCGTGAACTTCGGCTCGAGGAGCGCCATCTTGCACGTGTCGAACAGCCGATCGATGTGCTCGCGGAGCCGGAAGATGTACGTCCCCCCGTCTGCCCGCTTGTAGGCGCGGACCCCCTCAAAGGCGGCAACGCCGTAGTGAAGGCTGTGCGTGAGAATGTGGACGCGTGCTTCGTCCCACTCCACGAGCCCGCCATCCATCCAGATCTTCTTGACCTTGTCGACCATGGTTGGCGGGTTCTACCTGCCGCGTTCAAGAAGGAAAAGAAGGGACCACGTCTCCGCGTCGATTTTGCGTTTGTCGCAAAAGAGACGACGCACTGCGTAGCTACACACGTGCGCGCCGGTTCGCGGACGCGCACCCACCCTGCACGCGGTTTCCCGCAAGGATCGCTGGGAAGCGCCCTAGAAACGCAGGAGCACGTAGGTCGCGCCGACGCCGCCATCCTCTTCGGTCGCCGTGCAGAACGCGGCGACGTGCTCGGAGGCGGGCCCTTGGGAGAGCCATGCGGCAATTTCGCCGCGGAGGACCCCTTTTCCGCCCGGCGAGTGGACCCCTTTTCCGTGGACGACGAGCCCGCAACGATCGTTGCGCCCGCGCAATTTCCCGAGCCAGGCGCCGATCGCCCCCTTTGCCTCCTCGGCCCCCATGCCGTGGAGATCGAGCTTGCTGTCGAGGGGGTAGAGGCCGCGGCGCAGGCGGCGGAGCACCGTTCCGGCGAGGTCGGCGCGACGCCCCTCGACGCGGACGCCGTCGTCTTCGATCTCGAAGCGGGCCGCCCCGAACGCGAGCGCCCGGAGGTGGGCGTGGGCCTCTTCCGCTTCCAGTTCTTCCTTGGTCTTTCGTGCGATCGCGGCCTGTTCGGGCGTCGCTTTGGGGGCGGTGTCGTTCGTTTTTCCGATGCGCCGCGTGCCGTCGGCAATGGGGGTAACTCCCATCATCAAACGGGCAAACGAAAGGTCGTCGCCGCCGTCGCTTGGGGCGCGGAAGGCCGCTTTCGTCGCAAGGGGGATGCCGGTCGCTTGCGCAGGGCGTCGCGCCTCGCGCTTTTCGGCTTCCCGGGCTTTTTCCTCCGCCTCAAGCTTGTCCTTGACGACGGCAAGCTTCGCAAACGGGCTCGCCGGATCGACCTTCGGTTTCTTGCTCACGACGCCCCCTCACTCTGCTTTGCCGGGGCGTTCTCGCGGTCGCGACGGAGGGCGCGGAGGGCGTTCCCCACCGACTGAACGCCGGTGAGAATGCCGTCGGCGTAGTGCCAGTCGGGATCTTGCAAATCGGGGAAATCGTGAGGATTCCGGATGTCCTCCGGCGTGAGACCGGGGCGGAGGCGGCGGGCGAGGTCGAGGACCTTCTTCGCCTGCAGCTCCTCCATATCGGCGAGCATCGATTCGATTTCTGCGAAGGTGATGGTCTCGTTCATGGTCGTCTTCCGATGCCGCAGCCCGTCCGTCGGCGTCGAGCAGCAAAGGTGCTGGCAGAAGCGACGTCGGGGGGCGTTCGTAGCTAGGGGCGAGTCTTGTCGAGAATCGCTCCAAGATCCACCGCTTCGACTTCCGTCAAAAGGCCAGCGGCCCGCACGCCGCCGCGCTCGGTGTAGCTCGCCACTGCGCAGCCGCGTGCTGGGCAGATGCCGAGGCAGTGGGTGCGTGTCACCCAGACGCTCGCGCCGAGGCCGCGGGCGCGCACCTCGGCTTTGGCCGCAAGAAAAACC
>JAAFHJ010000472.1 GCA_013298325.1 Myxococcales bacterium
GCCGCTGCGCGAGTTGCTGACCCGTTACGTTCATGACGACGCCGGTCTCCCCGGTCTTCGCGGTGCCGCCCTCGCCTGGCTGATGGAACTCTCCGCCCGCGACGCGGAGCCTTCACACAACGAATTGGGCGCTCCACCCCTCCTTTCAAAGCTCAAACTTCTTCTCCATCCGGCGACCGTCGGGGACGTCCTGGAAGGGCTTTTCGTCGTCGGTCGCGAGGCGCTTCGTGAGGTCCCCGCGCTCCTCGCGCTCCTCGACGACCTCCTCCTACCGCTCGGGGAAGAGGCCTTCCTCGCGGCACTCCCCGCGCTGCGGGCCGCCTTCGGGGGGCTCACTCCGCGGGAGCGTCGGCGCTTCGCCGAGGGGGTCGTCGCGCGCCGCGGCGGGACGACGTCCGACCTGCTCGACAAGCTGCCCGCGGAAGGGGCGCTTCTGGCCGCCATCGGTCATGAAAACGCTATTTTTTCGAGACTTTCCCGCTATGGGCTCCTGAAGGCATGAGCGACGCACTCCAGCGCTGGCGGTTGATTTTGGGGGCCGCGGCGACCGACGCCCTTGGGGCGGGCGGCGCCCTCGACCCCGACGACGCGGCCCGCGATGCGTCGCTCGCCTGGCTCTACGATCGCGAGGTCGACGGCGACGGCGAGGCGCGAGAACTCTACGATCGCAGCGGCGGCGACGGCGCTTCCGTGCTTGCCGTCCCCGCGTGGATCTCGGAGGTCCATCGCCTGTTCCCGAAGGAGACCATCGAACGGATCGAGCGCGATGCCGTTGAAACCTATCAAATCCAGGAGGTTGTCACCAACCCGGAGGTTTTGAAGCGCCTCGAGCCGAATGAAACCCTGCTCAAGGCGGTTCTTCAAACGAAGCACTTGATGAATCCGGCGGTGCTCGCCATGGCGCGTGAGCTCGTCGGAAAGGTCGTCAAACGCTTGATGGACGTGCTCTCCAAGAAGCTCGTCCGCGCCCTCTCCGGCGGGCGGCGTTCGAAGCGGACAAGGCGCGTATCATTCCGAAATTTCGACGCTAGGGAGACGATCCGGAGAAACCTTCGCCACTGGGACCCGGCGAGCGGGAGACTGATTCTCCAGACCCCCTTTTTTCGGGAGCGGAGTCGCCTCGCCGTCGATCCGATGACGATCATCATCCTCGTCGATCAGAGCGGAAGCATGGTCTCTTCCGTCATTCATTCGGCGGTCATGGCCTCCTGTTTGTGGTCGATTCCCGGCGTAACGACGAAGCTTGTTGCGTTTGATACCGCGGTGGTCGACCTCACCAGTGACGTCGTCGACCCGGTGGAACTCCTGATGAAAGTCCAGCTCGGCGGAGGGACCGACATCGGTCGTGCCGTCCGCTACGCGGCGAGTCTCGTTTCCGCACCGCGAAAGACGATCGTCGTCCTCGTCAGCGATTTTTACGAGGGGGCGAGTGAGGGGGACCTTGTCCGGAGCGTCAGCGCCCTCGTGCAACAGGGGGTCCGCTTCGTCGGTCTTGCCGCCCTCGACGGCGAGGCGAACCCCGCCTTCGACCGCGCCCTGGCGAAGCGGCTCGTCGATGTCGGCGCGACCGTCGGCTGCATGACGCCCGGGGAGCTCGCGAATTTCTTGGGAAAGGTGCTGCGCGGATGACGCTCCCCGATCGCCCCGACCTGCGCGCGATGGGGCCCGAAGTCCTCGCGGCGGCGACCAACCTCGGCCTCGTAAAGCGGGCGACCCGCGATCTTTCCGAGGGGCGTGCGCCGGTGCTCACTGCCGACGGGGAGACGGTCGTCGGTCGCTGCGACGACGGGGCCGAAGTGCGCCTTCCGCCCCCGGGGAGCGCGCCGACGTGCACCTGCGGCGCCGTCACCTGTCGCCATCGTATCGCGACCATCCTCGCCTTCCGCGAGTCGTCTCTGGCCGCCGGTGCCGCGCCGGCCGCCCCTCCGCCGCTCCCCGAAGTCGACGCGCAGGCGCTCGAAGCAGCGTTGGGGCCGAAACGATGGCTGGCGGCGCGGGCGCTCCTCGATCCGCGCATCGTCGTCGAGGTCCTCCCCGGCACCGCCGCCGATCCGATCCCGACAGCACGCCTCCCCGGCTCGACGGTGCGCTTCCTTACCGCCAACGCGATCGCCGGAATGCGCTGCGATTGCGGGGAGTTCACCGCGGCGGCCAGCACGTTGACGCCGAGCACGTCGACGCCGATTTGTGTGCATGCTGCAATTGGTCTCTGGGCCTTTGCCGAGTATCGGCGGCTCTTCGGCGCCGAGGCCCGCGCCGCCGAAAAGATCACGCTCACGGGCGCCAGTGGAAGTGGGCCCGCCGTCTCTCGCGACGCCTCCGCCAGCAAATTAGCTGGCGTTCGCGAACGGACGGGCCCCCGCGAAGGGCCTGGCAGCGGGGGCGCGGACGAAGCAAACCCCTACGCCCCGTTCGCGGCGCTCGTGCACCATCTCCTGCTTCGCGGCGTTGTCGGCGGCGCCGAAGCCTTCGCAACGGTCGCTTCCGGCGTTCGCCGCCTCGACGAAGCCCACGCGCCCCGCTGGTTGGTCCTGGCGGTCGCCGAATTGGTTGCACAAGTCGATGCGTACGCCCACCGCAGCGCCCGCTACGACGCCGGTCGTGTCGCCGCGATCGCCGGCGAGATCGTCGGCCGCCTCCGTGCGGGGACCGAGGAAGCGCTCGGCGTTGGACTCCCCGCGGAGACCAAAGTCGGCCGCACGCGGCTCGTCTCGCTCGGCGCACGGACCTTCGCCGACGGCGACGATCGCCGTGTAGAAGTGACGTTTGTCGATCCTGATTCAAGCACGCTTCTTCTGTTTGAAAAATCATGGGATCACGCGGAGGGAGGCGAGATCGCGCGACGACCGGTTCTGCCGCGCACTCCGCTTGGTACCCTCGCGGAAGGGCAGCTGATTTCCGACGCAGGCGTCCGCCATGCCGACGGAACCATCCGTTTTTCTGCCGGTCGTGGCGCGGGGACGACGTCGGTCCTCCCGCAGGCCGGCGACTGGGGGCGCCTCTCGTCGCGGCTTATCGTTCGGGACTTCGGGGCGACCCTGCGGGCGCGCACCGAGGGGCTTCCGCGCTTTTTGGGGCCGCGCACGCGAACGGAAACATTGGCTATTGTTTCTGATTTTTCCGTGGAATCGATCGTCTACGTGGCCGAGGAACAGGCGATCCTCGGGGCGCTCGTCGACGGCCAAGGGGCGCGGCTCTTTGTGCGTCGTCGTCACGCGGCCCTCGCGCCGCTCGCGCTGCCGATTCTCGGCGCACTGCTGCCGCGGGCGACCTTCCTCTCCGGCGATCTGCGCGCCGAAGCGGGGCGCCTCGTTCTCGACCCGCTCGCCGTCGTCGCCGATGGGAAGGTCCATGTGTTCGACACCTCCCCGGCCCCCGGCCCGCCGTCTCTCGCCCCGCCGTTGCCGGCAAATTCGCTGGCGGACGCGAACGGACGGGCCCCGGTCGAAGTGGGCCCGCCGTCTCTCGCGCCGCCGTTGCCAGCAAATTCGCTGGCGGCCGCGAACGGACGGGCCCCGCTGCCTCACGGCTCCGCCCTCGGCGGGGATGGCCGTCTCGATCCCCTTCAGCGCTTCGTCGAGGACCTCGTCCACGGCGGTCTCGGACGCCGCCGGGGCGCACAAATCCAAGCCGCCGCCGTCGCTGCCGATGCCCTTGAGGGGCGCGGTTACCTGCAGATTGCAGACAAAATCCGCGTGTGGGCGCGCGCCCCCGAGGATCGGGAGGCCTTCTTCGACCTCCTCGTCCTCGCCGCCGTCGCTCGCGAGAGCTGACTACGGGCGGCTTCGCAGGTTGTCTTGCGGGTAGCTCGGCTCGCTCTTCGGTTCGGCGAGGCAACCGCGCTGATCCCCCGCCGACAGACCGCCGACCACGCGGGCGGCGTCGGTGCCGAAGCCTTCGCCGAAGGCGACGTTGACCGGATTGATCAGGTTCAAATAGCACGGGAATGCGGGGGCATCGACCGCCTTCCCCTCATCGCGCCAGAAGTAGAACTGGCTATGAACGGTCCACAAATACCCGTAGTTGTAGGCGGTCGGATTCGTGCGCCACCCAGCAATTCGTGCGACGGGGACGCGGTAGTGCTTCTCACGCTCTTTCACGACGAGCGCCGCATCGTCGAGCGCCTTTCGTGCATTTGCGAGGGCGACCAATCGCGATTGCTGGGCGCCTGAATCGAAGTAGCCGTCGACGTAGGTGTAAAGCCCATGCACCTGCGCAGCGCGGAGCGCGGTCATCTTGGCGGCATCGGCGAGGTCGTCGAGGAGG
>JAAFHJ010000471.1 GCA_013298325.1 Myxococcales bacterium
GCGCAACCGCCGGTTCCCGCGGTGATTCGCCTGGTGGACGAAGCGCTCCCACCGCCGCTTCGCGCTCGGCGTCCAGCGGCGCCTCGGAGAATCCGGCCGCTTCGACGGCGCTGGCCCACGCAGAAATGGCTGAATTTGTGCCCTTTTGTGCGATTTCGGCCGGCGTCGGTTCGCGTCGCGTTGGGGGGTCGTTGCTGCTGCGTGCCCACGTCACGAGGTCGTCGAGGACGCCACGACGCCGCGACAGGAGCGTCACGCAAACAGCTCCGCTCGCGGGCCCAACGGAAATTTGGCTCTCCCGGTGGAACGGCGCTCGTACCGTGAGTGTGGCGGCGCCGGGAGTGTGTTTCGAGGAAAAACGGAAGGTTCCATCCGCTTCTGCGAGCGACTCCGCAAGGATTCCGCCCGAAAAATCGCTCCCGAGGAGCGTCAACACCGCGCCGCCGATGGGAGTTCCGTCGTGGCGATCGACGACCCGCCCAACCAACTCACCGACCTCCCGAGGTGCCGGCAACGGAAGGGCGATGGGGGCCTCATCTCGTCGAGATTCATCGACTTTCCTCTGCGAGGGCTTCCGCTCGGTGCGACGACGAAGGGCGAAAGCCGCAAACGCGAGCAAGACCGTGCCGAGGAGTGGCCCTAGCCGCCGAAACGGATTTGGCCCCTTCGTGGCAACGCTACCGACGGTCGCTGGCCCAGGACGCAGCCAAGGTTCTGTTGAAATATAGCGAACTTGGAGCGCTGCAGTGCCGCTTGCATTCCTCGCAAACGCCACCGGAACCTGCCCACTCCCGCCAGGAGCTAGCCGTGCCGCTCCCACCACGGTTTCGCCAATCGCGACCTCGACGCTGCCAGCTTCGACGGGGTGTCCCGCGGCAAGTGCCCGGATCGGAAGGAAAAAACCATCTTCCGAAGAGACCGGCTCCGTGGGAAAACCGACTTCGAGCTGCACAGTCGCCACACGCGTTGCCTGAAGCTCCGTCTTCGCAGGTGCAGATTCGGGCCCCCCCTCGTGGACCAGCATGATCCGCATTGGGCCCGGCGTGCCAAGGGCGCTTTTCGCAATGGAAAAGGTTACTTCGCCCGCTTCGTTGGTCGCGCCGTGTGCAAGCTCGGCGCCGAGCGCCGAGCCGTCTTCTCGGCGAAGCGAAAGGGGGAGCTGCGCTTCTGCATGGACAACGCCGTCCTCTTCCGAGGTCGCTGTTGCCGTGATGAGTATCGGCTCGTTTGGAGAGCCGTCGATCGGGAGCGTATGCGGGACCGGATGAAACGAAATCGAGGGATTACGCTTCCCCGCGTCGGCATCGAGGGTCACCTTTGTGCCGACGTCGGTCTCCGAATCGGCGATAGCGAGCGTGAGCACAAGCGCTTCGGCCGTCGCGCCCTCCGGGAAACGCACACAAAAGCGGCCCGAATCGTCAGATTTGATAAGAAATCCTGGACTTTTTGCGACTGGCACCCGTGATGCTCCGTCGCTTCGGCACCCTGTGAGCGATGGCAGAGCACCATCGCCGGCCCGGCCGACCAAAATCGGAACCGACGCGGGGGACCCGTCATCGCGGGTCACCGTCCCACGAATTTCCAGGGCGCCGCGTGCTCGAGCCGCTTTAGGTGCAATCTGCAGCCGTCCCCGCACACGCAGCGGCACCGCCTCAGCGAGGTCACTGGTAAGCAGCAGCGCAAGCACCGCCACCGCGGAAAACGTGCGGGATGGCGAGTACTTCGTGAAAACGGAGAACGGGGAAGAAAGTCTCAAAGAGGCGATGAAGCATAGGCCCGCCGCTCCGTCGAAGCGAGCACGACGAGGGCGCGCCGTAACGTGCATCAGCGGCTTCGTTGGGTTTGGGGGCGGCGCTCCATCGAGGGAGAGCACGCAATGTTACGTGATTTGCGAGGGTTAGCCGAGGCGTTGCGCCAGGGACCTCCGCAGACCTTTGCCGCCGAGGTAGCCGAACGTGCCACCGATTTTCTCTGCCCGCCCGCTTCTGAGCGTCTCGACGGTAGGAACGCGAAAGCGTTGTGATACCTTGAGCCGGTTGATGTCGACGACTGCCCATTTCCGTCGCGCGCTTGCGGGGACCGTCGTCCTCCTGGCCGCACTCCCTTCGCTGGCCTGGGCCGACGGAACTTCGGTCGAGTTTCTCGCGGAAAAGTTGAAGTCGGACGACGCGCGCGTCCGCGCCAACGCTGCCCTCGCCCTTGGCGCCTCCAACGACGATCGCGCGGTGAAGAGCCTTTGCAGCGCGCTCAGTGATGAGAGTGAACTCGTTCGAAATTCCTCGGTGGCGGCCCTCAAGAAGCTTGGCCGGCCGAGCGCCACCGAGTGCCTCACGGCACGAAAGTCGCTTGAATCGTCGGCGGCCGTGAAGACGCAGATCGACGCGGCGCTCACCGTCTTGAAAGGCGGGGCGGTCAATCCCTCGGCGAAGTACTACGTCGCTGTCGCGCCGATTTCCGACAAGAGCGGTCGCGGAGACGTGGACGCCGTTGTGAGTGAAGCGATTCGGGAAAAGCTCGGAAGTCTAGGTGCTTACCAGATGGCTCCCGCGAAGGAAAATGCCGCCGCCGCAAAGGCGGTCCTCGCGAAACGGAACTTGAAGGGGTTCTATCTGACCGTTTCCGTTGACCCGTTCGACTATTCCAACGGCACGAAGGCGGCGGTGAAGGTCGCGATTTTTACCTACCCGAACAAGGATCTCCGTGGCGAAGCGCCCGGACGTGCGCGAAGCTCGGCGGCCAAAGGCGACAAGTCTTCGGAGGATGCCGTCCTGAAGGCGGCTATCGAAGCCGCCCTCGACTCCTTCAACAAGCACGTCGATCAATTTTGATCTCGTTCCGCGGCCGGTTCGTCGCGACGAGACTCTTGGCTCTAATAAGGAACCGCTATTCATGACCGCCGTCAACGCGCCGCGCCCGCCGTACACGCGAAGCTTTAAGAATTACATCATCGATTCGAAGTTTCAGCTGAAGTACACGGCGATGATTCTTCTCATGGCGCTCGGCGTGGCCGGCGGCTTGGGCGGCGTCCTTTGGAAGACGAGTCAAGACGTCGTCAAGCAGTCCCAATCGGTCCTTGAGCAGTCGAAACTCGTCTCCGAACAGGGGGAGGAGGTCGTCAACCAGAACAAAAAGGTCTCGGAAATCGCGAAGATGAACGCGGCGGAGCTCGTGAAGCTCCAATACCCGGACGACAAGGACCTTCAGGAAGCGACCGCTTCTGGCTTCGACAAAGAAGCAGAAGTGAACAACAAGAAAGTTTCCGAGCAGCAGGAAAAGATCAAGAAGCAGCTCGACGCGACGAAGGCGCAACAAACGGCTCTTCTCGACCAGCAGCGCAGGACCCTCTACGCGATTGTTGGAGCGCTCGCCGTCTTCCTCGTGCTGATCGGCGTGCTCGGCATCTACTTCACGCACAAAGTCGCCGGGCCGATTTTCATGATGCGTGGACTCCTCCGCCAAGTGGGCGAGGGGAAACTCACGTTCCACCGGAAGCTCCGCAAAGGGGACGAGCTCCAGGAGTTCTTCGAGACGTTCACCGTGATGGTCGAGCGAATCAAGGCGCGGCAAGCGGCGGAAATCGAGAAACTCGACGCTGCGATTGCCCTCGCAAAGGAGCAGGCGTCCTCGGACGGAACGATTGCCGCGCTCCAGGACCTTCGCGACGGCATGCAAAAGGCGAACGAGACCTGACTGTTAGCCGGTCAGCGCCCCCTGGGAAATCCGCACGACCGGCCCAGTCGCGGTGAACTCGACGGCGGCGACGTCGATGCGCAAACGCGCAACACCTTCCAACTTTGGCAGCTCCTGGCGCGCGTAGCGCTCAGCGGCTGCCAAAAGCGTTTTGCGCTTCTTGAAGCCGACACTCTCGAAGGGGCCGACGCGGCCGTCCGCGCTTCGGTGGCGCACCTCGACGAGGGCGACGAGATCGTCGCGGCGGGCGACGATGTCGATCTCCAGCGGCCCAAGCCGGAGGTTCCGTGCAAGGACCTGGAACCCGTCCAAAACGAGAAAGGCCGCAGCTGCCTCTTCAGCAGTGCGACCTTGACTCGTCGTTGACGGGCGGACCATCGAGCGTCCGCTGGCCATCAGTCGCCGGCGATCTTGCAGGCGTCCGAAGACTGAAGCTTCGTCTGGCAGTTGTTCGACGGGTCGTATTTCGTCTTCGCCTTCATACAGTACCCACCTGAGAGCCCCTCATTTGCCCTAGGGAGGCCGTCAGGGCCGACGCCGAGGGGCGACACCAGTTGTTCGCAAACGAACCCGTCCGGGCATGCGCA
>JAAFHJ010000047.1 GCA_013298325.1 Myxococcales bacterium
ACGCGCGCGCCCAGCAGGGGCTTGTGGAAGTCCTTGCCGACGACGACGCCTTCGCCGCCGATGTGGAAGCCTGGTGCCGGAGCGCCGGAGCGACCCTCCTCGCGCTGACCCAGTCCCCGCAAGATGGGGGTGCCTTCCGCGCGCGCATCGACCTCCCGCCGCGCGCAGCCTCGTTGCGGGGACTCACGCCGACCCCACCGCCCGCCGGGGTGCGCGGCGTCCCCGCTTCCGTGCGCCCCATTTCCGGCCCCCTCGACCTGCTCGATTGCCGCGGCAAGCAATGTCCGGAGCCGGTCCTCGCCCTCGCCCGCCACGCGCGCGCCCACGGCGGAGGCGAAGTCGACGTGATTGCGGATGATCCTGCCTTCGCCGCCGACGTCGCCGCCTGGTGCCGAAGCTCGGGGGCGACCGAAATTTCAAGAACCCAGGAAGGTTCGGCGCTTCGCGTCCGGATCCGCCTCGCGACGAAAGCGCCGAGCAGCCGCGGACCGGCAGCCTCCTTCGCAGCGCTCGACGTCCACGAGAAAACGGGGCGCATCGAGGAGGGGGCCGTCCGTTCCCTGGTGCCGCTCCAGGGGGCGAATGCCCCGCAGGCGCGCTTCGATCTCCGCGGCCAAACGCCGACCGAGGCGCTCGCCGAAGCGGGGCGAATTGGCGCGCTCGGTGCTGGAATGACCGTCGAACTGCTCGTCCCCGACGGCGCGACCGCCCAGGAGGTCCTCCGGATCTACAGCGGCGCCGGCCACGAGATCCTCACCCTCGAGCTCGGTACTCCGGCCCGCATCGCCGCACGCCTCCGCGGCGGGGCGGTGACAGCCGGCACTCCGGGCCTCGTCGTCCACGCCGATCCGAACAGCCCCGACTGCACGCTGCTCGTGCTTCACAACGACCTTGAGGCGCTCCTCGCGGCGCTCCTCGTCGCGAACGGCGCGGCGGCCGCCGGCATGAAGGTCATGATCTTCTTCACGTTCTGGGGGCTCAACACCCTGCGCGGCGAAGGTCCGAACCCGGCAGCCCCGGCATCACCGGCGAGCTTCTTCCAGCGCGTCTTCAAGTGGATGATGCCGAAGGGGCCCCGCCGCCAGCAGCTCGGCCAGCTCAACTTCGGCGGTGCCGGCTCGGCGATCCTCGGCTCGATCATGCGTCAGCAGAACGTCTCCGATCTCCCGTCGCTCCTCAGCTCCGCCCAGGAGCAGGGGGTCCGCTTCGTCGCCTGCACGATGAGCATGGGCGTGATGGGGATCTCTAAGCGGGATCTTCACCCCTACTCAAACCTCGAGTTTGCCGGCGTCGCGACCTTCGTCGATGCCGCTAAATCGAGCAAAATGAGCCTCGTGTTCTGATGGCAATCGGCCTTAACCCCCTCGACCTCGATCAAGACCGGAGCCTCGTGCTCGTCGACATGCGGCCCCCGGCGGAACGGGTGAGCGAGCTTGGATTTATTCCAGGATCGCTCCTTCAACCGCTCGCCGAACTCACGCCGCCGGCGCTCCGCGACTTTGCCGAAAAGATGGCCCATCTCTCCAGCGATGGCCCGATTGTGTTGACGTGCGTGAGCGGCCACCGGAGCGGAAATGCGGTCCGCGCCTTGGAGCCGCTCTTGGGCCCGACGCGCCACCTCGAAGGGGGGCTCCTCGGCTGGGGCGCCGCCGGATACCCGCTTTGTTTCCCCGAGCCTGTGGCGGTTCCGGGCGGGCGAGCACCGAGCGAAGCCGACTTTGATCGCGCCTTCCGCTCGGCCTTCTTGGGGGAGCTCATTCAATGCTCCCTCGACGGCGAGGAACTCGGCCTCCCGGCGATCGACACCCTCGACGCCTGGCAGCAGCTCTACGCAGCCACCGGCCTCCCACTGCCGACCGCCGGCGCCGCACGCCGCCATCCCGCCGAAAAAGCACGGGAACTCATCGATCGCGCCGGCGCCCGCCTCCGCCTCCACGGCGCGACCGCCGGCCAGCTCGTCCACTTCATGGAGCCGCTCTACAGCGCCACGCTCACCGGCTGATCACCGGTCGCTCACGCGCCGCCGCGGGAGCTGCGCACGAATTCTTCAAGCTGATCGAGGCTCTCCGGGAGGCCGCTCGTCGACCCGGAAGCGATCGCGGCATCGAGCGCTTCGGCGGACGGGTAGCGGTCGTGGACGGTGACCTGGGCCCCACCCTCGCACGCCTCAACGCTGAGCGTGGTTACGGTCACGCCGCCGTCCCCCTCGTCGTTCGTCCAGACGAGGCGCCCGCCTTTGTCGGCCGCGGCGACCTCCGTGTAGGTCCCAAACACGGCGAACGTCGCATCTTCATGCTGAAATTCCAGGCGGTAGTTGCCGCCGACGCGCACGTCCATCTCGCAGCTCCGGAGCGTGAGCCCGCAGGATTTCGGGACCCACCATTGCTGGAAAAACTGGCGGTTCGTCCACGCCTCAAAGACGATCGCCGCCGGCCCATCGACGATGCGTGTGACGACAAGATCCCGCTCCGACTTCCGCTCCACGACCGCCTGTTGTTTCATAAATGTTACTTCTTCCGCCGCGAGACAAAGGGGGCAACGCGCCCGTTTTCGGTTCCAGTCAGGTAGAGTTCGCAACCGTCCGACGAGAGCGCCGAAGGCGTCGCGTTTTCAAGGCCGTCGAGGGCGGGAATCACCTCCGGGGTCGACCAGCCGCCGTTTTTGCGAGTGCTCCGGACGGTGCGTTCCTTGCCGTTGGCGAGGAGCTCCCGGAGGAAAAGTTCGGCGCCGCTTGCGTTGGGCACCGGGCAGCGGAACGTATCGCCAAATTCGGTAAGCTCGGCGGGGGGAACTCCAGGAGTCTCAAGACTTTGGACGTAGGTTCGTGCCTTTCCGCCCGAGCCCATATCGCTAAAATAAATGCTCGCACCCGAGGGGGTGAGGCTTGGGCAGGCGACCGAGCGCGCGTTCGCAACCTGTTGTGGCGCCTGGAAGATTCCCGTTACCGTCGTGCGTCGTGCGGTCCACAGTTGGAACGCGCTACCTACAAATCGTGTGAAGTAAATGGAAAGAGAGTCCGGCGAGAGCATCGGACGGTATTCCGCCGCACCGCTATTGATCGTCGCGACGAGTGCGACGCCCGAAACGGTTTCGCCGCGCAGCGAACCGGCGTAAATGTCCGTGCTTCCAACGCCGCCGGTCCGCGAGCTCGCGAAAAGCGCGGTACCGGTATCTGAGACCCAGAGATCAAGGTCGACGGAATCGCCGTTGGCGATGCCCGAGATAGCCGTCGGCGCACCGAAATCGGGTCCCGTGCAACGGAGGAGCCCCGCGTCGCTGCCGGCATCGCTGCCAGCGTCCTGGTTTCCGCCATCTGCGGGGATCGCCGTTACGTCGTCCCCAACACAGGCGACAAGCGCAAACGGAAGAAGGGCACGTAGCAGATTCATTGTAGCCTTCTCTCGCGCTTCTACGGGTCTGTCAATCCGCCCGAGTCGGCGCCCCAAATGGGAACGCGCTCACCGAAGCGGGGCGAAAAGGGGCGTTCTCGCGAACGCGAAATCGTTTATTTTTGCGAACTTCAATGGGGCATACGGCCACGCAGCTGGCGGGAATCCCGACGGACCGTGAGCGACCGACAAACGAAAGAACGCGACCCTCGCGGATCGCGTTTGTCCCCGCCCGGCGAGACGCCTACTTGCAGGCGAGTTCGGTGGCGCTCTTCATCGCCGCGCGGCCGCCGCTGCCGCCGGAGCAAGTCTTGCCGGTCGGGCACTGGAGGCCGGCGAGGCGGGTGCCCCCCTTGCATTGAATGGCCGCCTTCGCGATGTCGGGATCGCAGTAGAAGGCGTCGGCCTTCCCCTTGCAAAAGACATCGGCCTGGGAGGCACACCCTTGGGAGGCGTTCGGCGCGCGGAGGCAGTACGCGGTTGGCGTCTTCCCCTTGCGGCTATTGGTGATGGAGCCGCTGTTGTAGGCCCCTTCCGAAATGCGGTTGTCAATCGCGGTAATCACGCCACCCTGGTTGTCGGCGACCATGAAGACGTGGCCCGAGTGGGCGTCGTTCCGGTAGGCGTCGGCGGCGGTGCGGATCTTCGCCTTCCCCTTCTTACCGCCGTATTCATTGAGATCTTGCGTAAAGGCGATGTCGCCCGGCTGGCAGTTTGCCGTACTGACCGGCTTCCAACCGCGCTTAAAGAGTTCCTCGCGGACGCCGTTGCCGCCAGAACCGACGGAGTCGGTCCGCTTGCGCATTGGAAAGCCGGGATAGACTTCGCGCATCGCGAGCGAAACGTAGGTCGCGCAGCGCTTGCCGGAGGCCTCGATGGCGCGCGCTTGGCGTTTGATCTGCGAGAAGTTTTGGCGATTGTTGTAGTGATTGAAGAGCTTCGCAGCGTCGCCACACGCCGAGGGGAGCGCCTTCGGGACGGCGGCGAGTTCGAGGTCGCCCCCAGCGAAATCGGCGCTCGTGATCTCGGAGCCGTCGGCGGAGAGCCCGGCGTCGGCGTAGCCGTTCGGGAGGACTTCCGTCGCAAACTTCACATCAAAGCGGAGAGCGTTGCAGGCCGCGCCGCCGCCGTTCGCCTGGCATTCCGCGACGACGGTGCTGTCGAAGGGGCCGTAGACGAACTTTCCGTCGCTGCAGAGGCCGTGCTTGATGGAGACGGTCGTGCCGGTCGGGCAGTCGGAGACCGGCTCGTCCCCTTCAATGGTCGGGTCGTCGACGGCGCTCGGGTTGGCATTCCGTGCCGCCTTGGCGAGGGCGACCGGCCACTCGGCGCTGTCGCACACGGCGCCGCCGCCGTTCTTCTTGCAGGCGTCGATCATCCCTTGCGGGAAGGGGCCGACCGCCTCGCCGTTCGTCGTCACGCAGAAGCCGCTCGTCCCGTCGAAGGTGGTCGCGTCCGGGCAGACGACGTCGTTGGCGTCGACCGAGTAGGGGGAGTCGGACTCCGCCGACATCTTCGCGAGGTCGTTCGTGAGGTCGTTTGGCGTCGTCTCGCCGTCGGCCGTCGGTAGTTCGCCGTCGACCAGGCCGTCGTCGCCGGTCACCCGGTCGCTGGACGAGCAGGCGAAGAGGGAAAGGGCGAGGGCGGCTGAGGCGACGAGCGGAATGCGGCGGTGCATGCGGAATCCTTTAGCAAAGCGGGGGCCAACGTCTCCAACGCATCACAGCATACAGGTTTCGTCGAAAAGCAAAAGAATCCTGTCTGTTACAACGCCGTTACGACGCACCACGCCAAGCATTTCGCCGGTTCCACACGCTTGCGCTGGTCTCTTTCCAACCCACCCGGGTGGATCGTTGCTGCACCAACGAGGGCGTTCGTCTCCGGCCTACCGAAGATGGAAACAAGAAGCCCCGCCGATCCTTGCGGAGGGCGGGGCTGCTCGATTTCCTTACCGGAACTCAGATGGCCTTGGCCGACTTGAGCACTTCCGTGAAGGCGGCCGGGTCGGCGATCGCGATGTCGCTGAGCACCTTGCGGTCGAGGTCGATGTTCGCGAGCTTGAGCGCGTGCATCGCCTTGCTGTACGTCGTGCCGTTGAGACGGGCCGCCGCATTGATGCGGGCGATCCAGAGACGGCGGAAGTCACGCTTGCGGAGCTTGCGGTGGGCGTACGCATACACCCAGGACTTCATCACGACTTCCTTCGCGTAAGCGAAGAGGCGGCTGCGGGCGCTGTGGAACCCGGAAGCGGCCTTGAGGATACGATTGCGGCGACGACGCGCCTTAAAACCACGTTTTGCGCGGGGCATAGGAGGGCCTCTTTCTCGTCAGCCGTAGGGGAGCAGGCGCTTGAAGTGCTTTTCGAACGACTTGGCGACCATGTCGTTCTTACGCAGGCGGCGGAGGCGCTTGCGGGACTTGTTGCTCAGCCCGTGGTTTCCGCCCTGCTTGGAGCGGCGCACACGGCCCGATCCAGTGATGCGGAGCCGCTTTGCCGCGGCTTTCTTGGTCTTCATCTTCGGCATGACGTGCCTTCCTCAGAGGGAACGCTCTCTCGGGGCCCTCGCCGGATGCGAGAGTGGGAATGCCGCGGAGATGCGTGTGGGGAGGCGCCTCGTAGCAAAGTGCGAGCGGCTGTCAATCGATTTGCGGTTGTGTTCGCCGGTTCTTCTTGCCGCAAGCCGGTCTGCGCGGTGTTCTGCTCGCCTCCATGAACACGCGCGTCCGTGCCCCCCGCCTCGCCCTTTGCCTCGCTCTCCTTGGATCTGTAGCAACTTCCGCGGCTTGCAAGAAGGACGCAGCTCCGACCGCAGCAGCGAGCGCCTCGGTCGCTCCGGCGCCGGCCTCGGCGGCCCCTCCTGCGGCATCGACGGTGGCACCCGCCTTGACCGCCACTGCCGGCGCGGCCGGGCTTCCGGCACGGACGCCGACGACCGCCGGCCCGCTCGCCATCAAAGGATACCCGATGACCGAGCAGGTCGGCCCCCCAGAGACCCTCGAGTACGTCGGCTGGATCGGCGATAAATTCGGCTGGTGTGAGGAGGCTGACGGCGGTGGTGACGTCCTCCCGTACAGCTGCGACCTCGTCCTCGCCGACGGAAAAGTCGAATCCCACGGCACGAAAGGGGAGCCGACGGAAGCGTCCGTCAATGCGGCAAAAGCCTGGGCCGCAAAGAGCGGATTGCCGAAGGGGACCAAATCCCCGAAGCTCGTCGGTACCTGGGATTTTGGGGACATTACACTCGCGTTTCAGATCCTCGACAGCAAGACCGCCGATGACGGTGAAGTCAAAGCAACCGCCGGTTTGGTCCTCGGCGGAACCGTCGATGGTGAGAAGCCGGTCTTCCCGTTTGTCGTCGCCCCGTCGACGAAGAAGGGCTTCAACTTTGGCGCGGCGCCGAGCGCGGCCATCGTCTCCCCGGATGGGAAGAGCCTCGGAGTTATTGGCCATCTCTTCGGCATGGAGTTCGTCAACAGCCACGTTGCCAAGCGGACGACGCTCGCCGGTCTCGCCGCCAGCATCTACAACGACACCGGTTTCCGGCATTACACCAAGAAGGAATACGACAAGGCAGCCGACCTCTTCCTCCGTGGGACGCTCGCCGATCCGGAGTCGAAGCTCCCCGCCTACAATCTCGCATGCACCTACGCGATTCTCGGCGACTCCCACGCGGAAGCGGCGCTAAAAATTGCGATTGAGCGCGGCGGCGATGCCGTCAAAAAGCGCGCGGCGAAAGATGCCGACTTCGCGAAGGTGAAGACGGCCCCGTGGTTTACCGCCCTTACTGGTGGATGAAACAGCATTGAAGATCGTGTAACGATCGCGCGATGCCGTCGCGCACCCCCTTCTTCGCCGCCCCCCTGCTCCTTTCGGCGCTGGTTGCCGCCCCGCTCGCTGCATGCAGCGGCAGCGAAGGGGGCGCCGCAGAAGACGACAAAATCATCGGCGATAACAACCTTGTAGCGGTTGCCGAGGACGGCTCGAATATCCCTGCGAAGTACAAGGGTCTCCTCGATGCCTTCGGGCTCGGGTCGATGACCTGCACGATGACCCACCTCGGCGACGGGCTCGTCTTGACGGCGGGGCACTGCGTCGACGCACCGCCGGTGAAGAACGAGATCGTCCCCTGCGGCGACGTGACCATTCGTTGGGGCTTCCGCGGATCCCGGAGCGAACAGTCGCTGCCGGAGTCCCATTGCGAGCGCATTTTGGTCGCGAAGGATGACACGAAGACCGGCGTCGATTTCGCGCTCCTTCTCGTCGACAATCCGCCGAAGGCAAAGATCCCGGTGACGCTCGCGACGACGGCGAAGGTCGGGACGAAGATCACGATTTTCGGCCATCCGAAGGGGCGCCCGCTGGAATGGTCGAAGACCTGCACGATCCAGCCGGGGACCTCGTTTTTTAGCGGAGATGGCGGCCTTGACGCCGATGCCACCGACGGCCCCTCCACCGAGTTCTTTGCTCATCAATGCGACACGGAGCCGGGCAACAGCGGCAGCACCGTCCTCGATGACAAAACGCTCGCCGTCGTCGGCATTCACGACGGTGGGTACCCGAACTGGAACTACGGGACCTACGTCACGCGGACGGCGATCGCCGATTGGATCGGGAAGGTCGACGGCCCGAAGACGGCATTCATGTACCCGAGTGAAGGGGACGTCCTCGAAGGGGAGGTCTCTGTCACGATGCGCCGCTGGATGCGGAACGGGACCGTCGGAAAGATCGTGGTCGCCTTTCCGGACGGCAGCAAGCAGACGATCGCCGCCAATGAAGACGGCCTCCTTTGGGATTCGCGGAAGACCTCCGACGGCCCTGCGACCATCACCGCGACCCCCTACGACGCAAAGACGGGCGCCGCCGGCACCCCGGTGAAACTCCCTGTAACTCTTCGGAATACGCCGGTTGTCGCCGATGCCGGCGCCGATGCCTCCCCCGCCGACGCTGGCCGCGACTGACCCATGGAACCGACCCGCGAAGCCATCGAAGCGGCCGCCCCTTGGGCCGAACTCTTTCATGCCTACGGGCCGGCCATCGACACGCCGGCCCACCTCTTTGCCCTCGTCGCCGGGACGGCGGGCGAGCGGGAGGACGGGATCGCCCACCTGACGTCGGCGATCCTCCATCAGGGGACGCCCTGGCCCGCGACGGCGCCGGTCGCCGAGGTGCTTGTCGGCCTGTTGCGGGCCGGGCACCTCCGCGCCGTTCACGACGATGTTTCGCGTTTTCTGGCGGAAATTATTGAGGTTTCTGAGCAGGTTGCGGCGGCGACCGCCCCCCTCGCCGAGCTCGAAGCGCAGGCCCGTAACCCGGACCTCGACGCATGGATTGCCGAGACGGCACCGCTCTGGGGGACCGACCCGGAGGCGGCCGAAGAAGAGTACGAGGCGCTCTTCGACGACGATGCGCTCGCGTCGGCGCTCCTGGCGCGCGCCTACCTCGGTTGCGTCCGGGTAGCCCCTGCGCTCCGTGCCGCGATCCAGTCCTGATCGGCAAACCCGAGGCGATCTGCCAAGATCGCGATAACTGCTGAAATTGTAAGAGGTTGGGGCCCGAGTTGACGCAAATTCGCTGGCGGCCGCGAACGGACGGGCCCGGCTACATCCGGCGCGTATGGCGGCGCGCATCGAAACGTTCTCGGAATTCTGGCTCTTTCAGACGTCTGGATCCCCTGATTCCTGCGCGCCGGTGCGAGCGACGTAAATCCCCCAGGCGGCATCGCCGGCGAGCGCCGCGATGGCGGCGCGGGAAGCTGGCGTAGAATCCCGAAAGAGTTCGGAAATCACGATGCCGGTCACCGCGTCGGCGATCGCGCGAAACGTCGCCACCTCCTCGGCCACCGACCGATGACCGATCGTCGCTGCACGGAGGAGAAGCGCCTCGGCGAACCGATCCCGCTCCCGATGGACCGTCGGAAGAAGGCCGAGCCGTGCGATCGCCGCGAGCTAGAGCTTGGTTTTTACAGGATCTTTGAGATAGCGCTCCGCCACACGCGCCGCCCCAAAACGGACCGTCGCTTCGAGGGGCGACCGAGCGGCGCCGTTTTCCGGGCGCGCCGGTTGGTCGGCAACAAAGCGGTCGATCTCCGTGAGGAGCACCTCGAAATTGACGGCGGTCGTCCGCGCGACGACGGCGCCGAGGAGGCCATCCCGCGAGGAAAAATACTCGTAGAAGGAACCGGCGGCGATGCCGGCCCGTGCAAAGAGCGCCTCCAGGCGACCATGCTCGGCCCGCTCGAGATCCTCTTCGGCGGCGTCGAGGACGGCGTCGACGAGCGCTTGGGCCCGCGCCTGCTTGGGCTGTCGACGGAAGAAGCGCTCGAAGAGGTCGAACTCCCTCGCCGTCTCCTGCGCGGGCGGTTGCGAACGGGCGGTGCTCATACCGACCTTTTTAGGCGATGTCACTCGGTGACTCAATTGTAGAAATGGCACTACCTTGCACGTTGCCCGCGCGTCAGCTATCGCCCTGGCGATGCACCGCCCCTTTGGAATGTTCGCTCTCGCCGCGCTCCTTGGCGCCCCGCTCTTCACCGTCGCCTGCAGCGCGGAAACGACCGACGAGATCGAGGTCACGGAAGACGACCTCACTGCGGCCGAAATCTCGAGCGCCGGCTGCTCAAAAGCAGGAATTCAAACGGCAAAGACGGCGTGGTCAAAGGCGTATCAACTCTCGCGGTCGCTCTCGACGACGACCACGAATGATCCTGCGAAGCTCGACGCCGTCGCCGAGCAGATCGACAAGGCGATCACCGGCTGCTCCGCCTACGCCAAGTATGCCTACGATGCCTCCTACTCGAGCGCGTACACGAAGCAGGTGCGCGCCTCCGGCGGGACGCTCGCCTATGCGGTCCGCGTCGCCAAGATGGGTGATGAATGCACCGATCCGGCGGCCCTTGCCGATGCCGCCTACGCGACGACCGCCGCCAACGCAGCCTTCAAGAAGGTCGTCCGCAGTGACGCCTGGGCCGCCCCGCTCCGCGAGAAGCTCGCTGGCCACTTCGTCCGTTCCGAGCTCGATGGTTCGTCGACCTCGAAGCCCGAAGCGCTCGACATCGCTGCTCAATTTGGCGACCTCGCCAGCGTCACCTTCCGCGCCCCGCGCCCCGGCGTCCTTCCGGTGCTTGAGCGGAAGATCTTCAAAAACGGCACCTACGAAGACCTCACGACCGACGCGAACGCCGACGTCGTCGTCGCCAAGGGGACCTGGAAGGCGACCGGCGCCACCATCACCTTCACGCCGGCGAAGGGGGCCGCGAGCAGTTCGACGCTCGTGCGGACCGTGTCGAAGACGGGCGCTCCGGTCTTCACGTTGAAGTCGGGCGGCTCGGAAATCTTCAACTACGACCCCGATCTCTGCTCGGCCTGATCCCCACTCCTAGCCCTAAATAGGCGATCCCCGCCGTGTAGCCTACGACGGGGATCTGGGATTTGGGCTTGCGCCTCGCGCGTACCGTCTCTGCGGCGTTTAAGGTCGAGGATAAGTCGTTAGACGTTCATGTCCTGCCGTTGGACGACCGACCCCAAGCGAAAGCGAGCTTTCTCTGTATAAAACCGGGTGCTGCGCCGCGCCGAAACTCGGCGAAACCGTTGGAGCGGCGTGGCCCCGGAGCGGGCCGGAGTGGATTTGAACCACCACCTGAACGTAATTGCCTCTTCCGATCGATCAGAGGGGTCACGATTTTAGGAGTCTGGAGTGGCTAGGTTGATTCTGATTCGGTCCACAATCTGCCTCTGCCAATTGGGCTAGCCCCGCGATGCGGGAGAGCTTCTTCCGTGGAGCGCGGGAAAAACTCTCTTTGAAGAGCGCCAGCTTCCGGGAGGAATTCGGCGTCTCTTCGGTGCGGGGCGGTGGATTCGAACCACCACTGGGATTGCTTTCGGACCGGTTTAGATTCCGGCTAAGTCTAACATTGCACTCCGACGCCGACGGTAAGCGCCCCTGCCGGGCCTGTCACCCCTTTTTTAGGGCCGGCTCGAAGATGTGATGGAGGATCGAGGCGCCGATGCCGTCTTCGACGGTGACCTCGATCTCATTCGCTTTTTCGCGCGCACACTTGACGGCGACCTGGAGCGCTTCGACGCGTCGGAGCATCTCGTTCACGGCGGCGACCGGGAGCGCAGAGCTGTATTTGATCGTCGTCCAGACGCCGGCAAACACGTCTTCGCTGACCTCTTTGACCTGGGCCGGGTGCTCTTTCGTTGCTTCGTAGAGGACCATCGGGCGCACGATTTTTTTCGTGCGCATCGAGCCGGTCGGCTCGGTCGCGTAGAGGGCTTGATTGAGGTCGTACCCCCACTTTTCCGAGGAATCGAGCGTCGGTAGCTTCTTCACGAAGGTGTGAAGATCATTGAGCTGTTTCTCGAGGACGAGGAGGAACGTCACCGGGCAATCGCGCAGGAGCGTCGTCCCGCCGACGACGACATCGGCGCGGGCCATCGTGTTCCCCCAGTCGCGCAAGGCGGCGATGCTGAGCCACTCGGAGAGGCCGGCGACGGTATCTTTGATGACGTCTTCTGCGCGGGCCTGGACGTTGTGGCGGTCGTCGGGGAGGCGCTCGCCGGTCGGCGATGTCGGGTCGTCGTCTTTGGGCTGGAAGGTCTTCACATGACCGGAGAAAAGCTCCTTTTTCTGGAGCGCTTTGTGGTCTTCCGAGAGCTTGTTGTAAACGCGGCTCTTCGTCCCCTGCTCGATGGCAATGACTTGATTCAACTTCATCGTACGCGGCATTGGTTCTTCTTCGCTTTCTCGGCCCGAGGGTAACTCCGAGCGGTGCGGCGCGGTGCGGAATTTGGGAATCGCATGGTGACATCGGGCATTGTGCCGGGCGATGAAGTCCCTCCCCGTTCGCAGCGTTGTTTTCTCCGCGGCACTGCTCGCCTGCAAAGCCCCCGCGCCGGCCCCCATCCCGGTCGCTGCGGCGACGACGGCGCTTGCGATTCCGAGCGCTTCCGTCGCGCCCCATGCCGAGCCGGCCCCCCTTTGCACGCCGAAAACTGGCGAGGCGCCGCCGACGGGACCGGTAGGGATCTGCGAGTTTGCCCTCCTCGATGGGGCGGCGGGGGCCCCCTACGCGACGGCGCTCGTTCAGGCGCGCGGGAAACGGGGCAAAGGCTTCGAGACGGTCGTCAAGCAGGCATGTGGCGGGAAAGTCGTCGAGACGAGCCGCTACGAACCCGATTCGCAGCCTTCGGGGACGATGGAACTCGACGTCTGGGTGAATGAAGGTGGCAAGCGGACGCGCCTTGAAAATGCCTTCATTGCCGGCACTTTCGATTTCGATGGCGACGGGACTTCGGAGCCGCTC
Source organism: Myxococcales bacterium (assembly GCA_013298325.1). GTDB lineage: Bacteria > Myxococcota_A > Polyangia > Polyangiales > Polyangiaceae > JAAFHJ01. Next base: position 12,695 of record JAAFHJ010000047.1, read on the forward strand.
GTTTTCCAGGAAGTCGCCGGGGATCGCGGACTGTTCGTCGAAAAGAAGACGAAAGCCTCCGTCTACTTTGCGTCGGGGGTCGTCTCCACGATGATCCCCCATGTTTCGACCGATACGCTGGAGGCGGTCGGCGAAGGGAAGCGGACGGTCGTCCTCAAGCGCCACGGTCAGACGGCGCTGAATGGGGAGCTGTTTGCGTCGCAAGATTTCGAAGTGTTTGCGTTTTCGAAGACGGGCCCCGAGCCTGTGCGTGGACCGCTCCCGAAGTCGAACCTCGCACGCATCGCCGCGCACTGTACGCCCTACGCCGACGCCCTCCCGAAGATGACGGTCCCGGCGCAGACCCCTGTGTCGCCTGGGAGCTCCTTTCTTTCCGGGTTGGCTCCGAAGTGCACGCCGCTCGGCGACGTCGATCGCAAGGCGACGATCGCCCAGCTTCAAACGCAGCTTGCTGCCCTTTTCAAAGCGCGGGGGGCGACCGCCGAAGAGCCGGATCTCGCGAAAGTACCGGCACCGGTCATGCCCGAGGTCGCCGTCGATTTCGGCTGCGCGCTGCCGAGCGGGACGCTCCTGACCGTCCACTATTCGGAGGGGCTCGAGACTTCCGCCTCCGAGCTCTGGCGCCGCGCACCGAACGGGACGGTGACCCAGGAGCTCTCCCTCCGCGGCCTCATCGGCGCCGAGTGGTACCATATGTTCAGCGTGGAAGTGCTTGGGAGCTTTACAGAAAAGCCGGGTGCGGTCGCTGCGCCGCTCGTTGGGATCAGCGAGCACGAGATCGGCTCGATGGAGAGCGCGACGACCTACTACCTCTGGCCGGCGAGCGGCCCGGTCGTCGTCGCGTCGTCCTCGTCGTCCAACACGGCGCTCGTCGCGCGCCCGGAAGGGGACTTGCTCGTCGGGCTTCCGACCAACAAAGTGGCCCCCTGGGCGACCTCCCTGGAGGAGGCGGTGAAGCTCCCGTGGACCGAGAAATCGCTCACCGTCCTCGCGCCGAAGGTCGCACCGAAGGGGGCGCTCGCCGACCTGATCCGCCAGACGGCCACTGCGCGCGCCGCCCTCCCGAAGCCGTAAATCGCACGGTCCCAAAAGCAAACGCCATCGCGGAAGTTCCGGATGACGTTTGCGTTTTTGGTCGGGGAGGCGGGATTTGAACCCGCGACGACGAGCACCCAAAGCTCGTGCACTACCAGGCTGTGCGACACCCCGAGGCACGGGAGGCTTACGGGAAATCGCGCGACAAGGGAAGTGGAGCTGCGCGTCGGCCCGCCGTTTCCTTGGCTTACTTGCGGAAGGCGTCGATCGCCTCCGGCAGCCCACGGGCGGTGGCGGCGAGCTTGACGTAGAGGTGATCGGCGTCGGTCTCGATGGTGTCGATCCCGAAGACCGGCGCGAGGACCGACAGGGCGCGGCGGAACTTTTCGTTCTTCGCGAGCTGGGGCGCCTTCATGAGGTCGATCACGATGCGATCGCCGTCGGCTTCGAGGATAAACGCCGGCTTCTTCGGCAGGAATTTGAGGATATTCCCCGGCTTCGAGAGGTCGAGTGCCCCCGATTTGAGGAGCGCGGCGACCGGCGACTCGCTGTCGGTGCCGTCGGCGCTTGCGACCGGATCGAGCTTGATGTCGCGGAGGCGGAGCCCGATGCGGATCGAGTCGGTCCCGATCTTCACGTCTTCGATGCGGATCGCGGCGCTGGCGCGGATCGGCGTCCCCATGGCGTCGATGGTGGCGCCGAGGCGCAGTGCCGGCGGCGTCGCTTCGATGGCGATGTCTTTCGGGGTCTTCTTACCGGCGGGGATGTTCCCGGCGAACCAACGGAGCGCCGCGATCGGGACGCCGAAGCGTCCGCCGGCAGCATTTTTCGCGACGTGGACAAGCTCCTGCGGGTTTTTTCGGACGTAGCCAACGGCGGCATCGAGCAGGGCGCGGGGTCGGATCATGGACTTTCCGTTATCGCGCCGAGCGTGCCGGGAAGTCTATGCGCGCGTTTGGGAATTTGCTCACGCGCTGCGTCAGTCGCCGGCACCATCGGCCCCGCCGGCGTCGAGCGCGGCGTCGTCCGGTGAGGCATCGTCCGGTGAGGCATCGTCCGGTGAGGCGTCGTCCGGCGAGGCGTCGTCCGGCGCGGCATCGTCGAAGGGCACCTCTGCGTCGGCGGCCGGGGCGGCGTCTGGGTAGCTGTCGGTGCCGAGCAGGACGTTGCCGCTCGTGCACGCGGCGAGGGCACCCGCCAAGAGCGCGATGGGGAGGGCGATGTAGGCCCATTTTCTCGGCACGCCGGTCATCGGCAGGCCGCCGCAACGCGGGGGAGCATCGCGGAGCCGGGGTGGGCGCGCCGAAAGCGGGCGGCGGCGGTGGTGCGCGCTTCTGGAGAGGCGCTTGTGCAGGTGGCGATCGCCCGTTCCCCTTCGCGCTCCTCGGCGAGGACCCCTTGCGGGAAGCGGCGCGCGTGCTCGGCGAGGAGGGCGAGCGCCTCCGCGGAATTCCCCTGGCGAAGGGCCGTCTCCGCCCCGCGGACGAGCCGCGTCTCCTCGGCGATGTTCACCGGCGTTGCCGCAGTCGGCGGCGTGGTTGGTGCCACAGCGCTCGGAATGGATACCTTTGGCGCGGGGGTGCCGCTTGCGAGCGGTTCCGGGGCCGTCGCGGGGGCCGGTTCGCGCTCGCTGTTGGACGCTGTTTTCGCAACAACGGGGGCCGGTGTGGTCATCGTTTGTTGAGCAGTTTCAGTCGGTTGCGTTGGTTGCGTGGTGGGGGCGCGTGCCACCGAGACGGCGACCGAGACCGAGACGGCGCCGACGGTGGCGATTGCGGCCAGGCTGGCGAGCCCGGCGAGCTTCCCGCCGGCGAGACCTTTGAGGGCGGCGGAGAGCCCCTTCGCGCCGATCGCCTTCGGAATGGTGGCGGCGGCGAGCTGGGCGGAGAGGGCGGCGGCGCTGCGGGCGCGATCGTCGGCGGTCGGCGTGAGGCCTCGGCGGGCGCTCCCAAGGAGGGCGGCGAGGTCGTCGTTGGCGGCGTTGGGGGTGGGCGGCTCGGTGCTCATCGGCCGACTCCGCGGTTGGCCGTCGTGGCCCGGTAGCGGGCGAGGGCGGCGGCGAAGTCGGCGCGGGCGAGGCGCAGCCGCGACGAGATGGTGTTGACGTTTTCTCCAAGCATGGTCGCGATCTCGGGGGCGGTGAGCTGCTCGATTTCGGTGAGCAGGAAGACCTCGCGTTTGTCGTCGTCGAGGGCGTCGAGGAGCGTGAGGACGAGGTCGGCCGCCTGGGCATCCTGGGCCGCCTGTTCGGGGGTCGGGCGGCCATCGATGAGGCGCTCGGCGTCGGGCTCTTCGGCGGTCTTGGTATGGACGCCGTCCGGGTGGCGGCCCCGGGTGCGCCGGTGGGTGCGGACCGTGTTTCGGGCGATGCCGTAGATCCAGCTCCGGAGCGAGGAGCGCCCTTCGAAGTCGCCGAGGCGCCGGTGGATCACCAGGAAGATCTCCTGGGTGACGTCGTCGACGGCGTCGGTCGGCACGCCGAGGCCGCGGACGCTCCGCCAGACGAAGGCGAAGTGGGCGTCGTAGACGGCGGCGAAGGTCGGCCGTACGCCCGCATCCGTGCTCGCCGTTTCCTCACCGCCGTTGGCGGTTCCGGGCGGACGAGCACCAGAAGAAGCGAGGCTATCGCTCGATGTGGGCAGATCGTGGGTCGCAGCGAGCATGGCAGCGAGGAGGTGGCCGCGGGGGGGCGGAACCGTCACAAAAAACGCCCTTCGACGCTGAGTGCGCCAAACCACGAAGCTTTTGGGACGCCATGGACCGGCGCGCCGGTGCCGGTGACCGGGTCGACGACCAGGAATTGCGGGTGGGTGAGCCACCCATCGACGGCGAGCTCGCCGTGCACCGCGAAGACCGGCGACAGGCGCACGGCGACCTGGCCGCCGCCGCCGAGGCCGAAGAGGGCGCCGTCCGGTTGGCGACCGCGGTTGCCGCCGGTGCGTAC
>JAAFHJ010000474.1 GCA_013298325.1 Myxococcales bacterium
ACGTAAGCGGTCGCATCGGCGGGGACGACCGGGTTCGCGACCCCGACCCCCCAATCGCTTGGTACCATCGGCTCGGTCCCGTCCTTCGGCAGGAGCGTCGTGACGGGCGGCAATTCCCCGCCGGTCTCCCCCTCGCAGAACGCTGGCGGCGCGCTCCAAATCACACGCCCGACCGCCTTGCTCACCGAGGTGCCGTCGGGGGCGATGGAGGTCGAAAAGTACTGGCGCGTGCAGGGGTCGGTGCTGGCAAGCGCATCCCAGGCGACGCGAGCGCCACCACCGGCACGCGCCGCGAGCGCCATCGCGTAGACCGACGTCGTCGGCACGTAGCTCCGCGCAGGGGCGTCATCGCGGGCACGGATCTCCGCCTGGAACGTCCCCGTCCGGAAGGGGGTCGCCTCCTCCCCTCGCCGGCGCTGCGCGAAATGCATGCGACCGCGGGTCGTTCCGCGCCAGACGACCGTCGCGAGATCGTCGCTGTCGACATGGAGGTCTGCTTGACGGACCACCTCGGCCGGGTCGCCGACGATCTCGGCCCCGAAGCCGCTCCCGGTCCACCGGAAGAGGACGAGCGGCTGCCCGACGAGCCAGCCCGCATACGTGTCGCCCGGCTCGGTCGCGTAGACGGCGGGGCCGAGGGCGTGCCAGACCTCGCCGCCGAGCGGGAGCCGACCGAGGAACAGCGGCCAGCTTCGCGAATCGCGCTGGAGGCCCGAGGGGACGACCCCCGGCGTAAGGTCCCCGCCGGGGAACAACTTCCCGACCGCCGGGGGCGCCGTGAGGGCCCCGCCGACGACGGTCACCGGGAGGGTCGCCTGGGCGCCCCCCGCCGTGACGCGAACGGTGGCGACTCCCGCTTTGTGCGCCGTCACCTGCCCACGCTCGGAAACGCTCACGACGGTAGCGTCGCTGCTCGTCCATTGGAGCGGCTCCGTCGCGACAAACTCGTGTTTCCCCTCGTTCCCTGCCGCCTGTGGGGCGGTGAGCGCGAGGGCGGCGATCGGGCGCTCCTCCGTCGGTACGAGCGTCAGCGACCGGTGCGAGGTAGCGATGCGGACGGCGGGACCGCCATCAAAGCCGACGACATAAGAGACCGCTGGCGCCACGCTCGGGTTGCTGCAGGCGGCGTCGGCGCAGCGCTCCACGAGGAGGGAGACGAGACGCGTCCCCGGGGCGTTCGCCGAGAGGGTGGCCTCGAGGGTCCCCCCCTCCTCCCGAAGGTCGGTGAGCGGGATCGAAGCGGCGGTTGCGACGTCGAGCGCCGACCAGGCGACACGAAGGCGCCCAAGCGGGCTCCCGTCGGCCGTGGTGACCTTCGCGCGAAGGGTCACCGGCACCCCCGGCGAGGAAATGATCGGGGCAGCCGTCAGGCGGGTCACCGTCGGCATTCCCGGCTGGCGGAGGTCGACGTCGCTCGGGCATCCGAAGAGGAGCGCTGCGAAGAGCGGGGCGAAGAACGGGAAACGTGTGGAAGCGCTCACGGGAGGGTCCGGAATTCGACGTGGATCGGGGTGGTGAGCGAGGAGATGGCGCCGAGCGGGACGTTCAGCGCGTAGGCGGTGTCGGCGCGGAGGGGGGCATGGGTGGCCCGATAGCTCCCCGCCCCTTCATCGAGCCAGGACAGCGCTACCGGGGTTGGGTCGCCAGCCGCCGTGAGGACGGCGCCGTTTCCGAGTTGGAGCACCGATGAAATCGGCTGGTTGAATCGGAGGCGAACCACGGTGTCGGTCGCGACGACCGCCAAGGACGCCGGCACCGATTCGACGAGGTGGAGCGGGTAGGGGCGCGTGTGAAAGGAGAAGCGCCGCGTGTCGGCAGCGGTCGGCTGCCCGTAGATGTTGGTCAGCGTCGCGGGGATCGTCAGCGTGTAGTCGGCGTTTTCCCGGAGGGGGTGAGTCACCCAGCGAACGAAGAGCTGGGAGGGGGTCGTCGTGAGGGCGAGGATCTCTTCTTGAGGGACGGCGCCGCCCCCAAGAAGCGCGATCGTCGGCTTCTGATCGGCGGTCAGGTCGCTTGGCAGGCGTGAGTTGGTAGAGAGGCGGATCCCATTGGTTGCGTCGAGGAGCGGGTCGACGTCCGGGAGCGTGCACGAGCCGTCGGCGGCGATGGTGCCGGGCGCGTCGGCGGTGCCGCAGCCGAGCCGAAGCGGCGCCTCGCGAGGGTCCTGGGCCGCTCCGAGCCCGCCTTCAACGGTGAATTGGAAGACGGCGTTCGGAACTTCTGGATGGAAGACCCACTGGGGATAAATCCGGCGCGGGGCGACGCGGTAACGGCGCCCGCTCTTCAACGGCGCCGTCGGCGTGAGCGTGATGGTCGTACCGGCCGGCGTGACCTGCCGGGTTTGCTGGGTCTCGACGGGCCAGCCGTCGGCCCCCATCACGTCGAAGGCGACGAGCGGGGAGTCGCTGCTTACGTTTACGGTGATCGACGTCGTCGCGGCGACGATCGCCCCGTCGGCCGGCACGCTCGTGAGGAGTCGGACCGGCAGCGTCGACGCGATCGCCTCGTCGGCATTCGTCGGCGGAATCGGCGTGCTGAGCGGGCCGCGGACCTCCCCGCTTGCCCGGATTCCCCACCCCATTTGCAGGACGCCGATCAACGAGTGCTGGCGATTGATGGCGCCGACGCAAACTGCCAGCTCCGCGTTCGGGACGGCGCAGACGGCCGCCGTGTAGCGCTGGAAGGTTCCGTGGGAGAACGCGGCGTCGAAGGCGAGGTAGGGGGGCTCGTCGACGCGGGCGACAACCGGTGCGGTGAGCGCATCGCCGCAGGACGACGGCGTCGCGAGGTTCCAGGGCTCGTCGGGCTGGAGGGGGTAGCTGGTCGTCGGGAAGCGATCGAGCGACACCGAGCCGGGCGGGTAGCTCATGCTCTCCGGCGGCATTTGTGTTGGATATTCGCGAACAAACAGGCGACCACACTCGTCTTTGACGAAGGCGGCAGCGAGCGGCAGGTTGCGGGCCTTCACGGCGAGCCCACCGATCAACGGAGAGCTCAGCGGAGGGGCCGCCACGCGTCGCGACGCCGGCTTCATCTTTACGACGTCGACGCTCCCGCTGTTGTCCCGTTCGGCCGCGAGCATCGCGACACCGTCGTTGCTCCGTCCGACCATGAAGCGCCCCCGCCAGGTCCGGCGCATGTTGGTGAAAAACTGCTCGTCGTAGAGGAGCGTCGGGCCGTCGGCGACCCAGTTTTGGTGAAAATCCCGACCGAACGTCGCCACCGTCTTGTTCGGCGCCGTGTCGATGCCGGTCTCCAGGGTGCTCGTAAGCGTTGTGGGCAGCTCCTGGACGAGCGTCGCGACGAGCGGCTGCCCGGAGTCGTCGTAGGTGAGGCTGCTGCGGCACCCCCCTTCGGCGAAGAAGTTGGCGGGCGTTTGCGGCAACGCGGCGCCAAACGTGTGAATCTGCTCGGAAACAAAGGTCGTCGCGCCCGGGGCACGGCGCGCGAAGGTCAGCGCTGATGCACGATCGTTGGTGTCGTGGCGGAAGACGATGTCGAGGGAGCCGTCCGGGGCAAAGTCGACAGCGAGATCGCGGCAGTAGCGGCTCCACCAAAGGTCTTTGATCGGGCTCGGCCGCGGGACGGCTTCGTCAACGAGGAAGGTGCCATCCCAGGCGAAGTGGCGGAGGGTCCGCGCCGCGTCGAGCTGCCGGACGACAAAGTGGGCGACGCCGTCGGGGGCGACCGTCCCGGCGACGTCGGCGATCGGCGTCGCGAGCTTCGGAAACGGGGACTTCTGCCACCCATGGTCACGCTCGGCCCAGGCGATTTGGAGAGACTCGTCGGTGTCGATAAAGGCGACGACGAGCCGCTGCGGCTGTGCGACGACGGCCAGCATCGGTTCGTTGGCGACGAGGCGGGAGGTGCCGAGCGCTTCATCCGCGAGCACCAGGCCATTTCGCCGGCGAAGGGTCGGCGACGTTTTGTAGGGGAGGTAGGCCGAAGGAAACCGCGCCAGCGACGCCACAAGGGCCGGATCGGCGACGCTCGCGGGGGGACTGTCCACCGACGAGCAGGAGATCGCGAGGGCAAGCGGGAGCGTGGCGAGGGCGTGAGGCCGCATCGTTCAACGATACCTCCGGCCCCCACGCGCGACACCCCCCGGTTTCGGGGGCAGGCCTCGCCACCAGGGACTCGCTTCGCCAGGAATGCCAGTCTGTGCCAACTTCGGCCACAGATCCGACTCACCGGGCGGGCGCCAGGCGAATTTCTCATGGAACAGCCCCTCTGCTTTCTGGCACTCTC
>JAAFHJ010000468.1 GCA_013298325.1 Myxococcales bacterium
GAAATATTCTCCGCAGTGTCGTCCCCCCAAGCGCCGCCATCGACGCGCCGCGCAGGCTTCCGCGTCGTATCAAGAAGGAAGAAGGCGGGGATTTTCGTAACGTCAAAGCCTGCCCGAAGAAGTTCTGCGCTCCGTCGGCGATCGGACGTATCAAAGGCGAGAATCCGCGATTTTCCAAGCGCCTTCTGAAGAAGATCCTGGGCGAGCGCCTCTTCGAAGGAGGCGCACGGGCCACAACCAGTACCGCCTCCGTACACGAGGAGGCGGGCCTGGTCGGCGGCAGCGAGCTTCCCCTCCGAGGTAAGGATTTCAGCCAGTTCCCGTCGATCGCCGCCGTCGATCGCCACGAAGGTGACGTCGCCAAACTTCGTCGCCGTAGCGCCGCGCCCGCCCGCCTCCTCGCGGCCGGCAGCGCCTCGCCGGAAGAGGTCCCGAAAAGCTTGTTCTTCCTGCTCTTCTTGGTCGTCCTGCTCTTCCGGCCCCTCTTCTTCCGGGGCGCGTGGCACGGAGGGGGGAGCGGGGCGTTCCGTCTTCGGCGCGTGGGCGACGACCGGAGGGGCCGATCGCCCGCGACCATGAACAAGGAGCAGAACAAGGACCGTCGTGGAAACGAGCGAGCCGAAGAGCCCGGTGACGATGCCAGCGAGGGCAAGGCCGGAACCGCGCCGCTGTTCGCCGTCGGCGTTCGGTTCCAAGCGGCGCCGCGCGACCCACCCAAGGAGGATCGCTGGCACGCCGGTAAGCGCCCCGCAGACCAGCGAACCCACTCCGAAAATCAGCGCCGAGACGGCGAGCGGGTCGGTTTTCGTCGCCGCCGAGGACGCTTGGCGCTCCTCGCCGTCAATCATGGCTGACCGAGCGCGCGCGCTTGCCGTCCACACCCGATTTGTCGATAAAATCCCGAGAGATCTCGTTGTCGCCGTAGGCGAGTTCGTCGGGGGTTCCCGCGGCGACGACCTTCCCGTGAATGACAAGAATCGCCTGATGGGCGATGCGGAAGATGCTCGCGATATCGTGACTGATCACGACGCTCGTCACACGAAAGCGTTCGCGGGTTTCGTCGATGAGGTCGTCGACGACACGGGATGAGATCGGGTCAAGCCCCGAGTTCGGCTCGTCGTAAACAATGATCTTCGGTTCCAGCATGAGGGCGCGGGCCAGGCCGACGCGCTTCCGCATGCCGCCGGAGAGTTCTGCCGGAAATTTCTTCAAAACTGACGTGTCGAGGCCCAGCACGCGCAGCTTGTCGACGACCTTCTCTTCGATTTCCTTGGTCGTGAGCTTCGTGTGCTCAATGAGAGGAAATGCGACATTTTCCATGACGGTCAAAGAGTCCAGGAGCGCTGCGTACTGGTAGACCATTCCCAGTTTCTGGCGAACGCGATTCAAGTCACGCTCGCGCGTAAGCGGAGCAATGTCCTCGCCGTCAATCAGGATGTGTCCGCTTGTAGGCCGCTCCAGACCGACGATCATGCGGAGGAGGGTGGTCTTTCCTGCACCAGAACCACCAATAATAACGGTCGTTTCAGCCTCCTTGCAGCGGAACGAGATCCCTTTGATCACGTCGTTGCTGCCAAAAGACTTTCGAACGTCGCGGAGTTCCACGGGGTACTCGGTGCCCACGGCGCCGTTGTCGCTTCGATCGCCCCCTTCGGCAAGCGGGAACCGTCGCCTGGCGTGCGAAGCTACGCTAATAGTCGTCGCCCCATGGAAGCCCGCGACCTCGAACTCGTCCTCTCCACCTTTCACGCCACGAAATCTGCTGGAGAAGCGACCGCTTACACGCTTGGCGATGATGCGACGATTTCTCTCCACGTCAGTGCGAGCGGCGTCGGGCTCACGATCGGCAAGATTGTGGCGCTGCGCCTTGAAGGGGGCCTCGCGTTTGCGACGAACGCGAAGCGCGAGACCTACGCGGTGCGAATCGCCGACGTCTTTGCCGTAGCCGCCGATGCTTCCGTCGTCGCCGGTGAGACGCCGCGGCGCGCCGGCTTCGGTCGCTGAGCGGGGAGGGCGACCGGTTGCCCGTTTCGACGGTCCTCGGACGGCTCCTTGGCTTCTTTGCCTACGCGGTCGTTCGCGTCCGCCGCCGTGAAGTTCTTGAGCGAATTCGGGATTCTGGGATTCCTGATGCCGATCGCGTCGCCGCGGCCTTCTATGGAAAGCTCGGCGGCCGTCTGCTTCGGTTCCTCGGCGAACGGCCGCGGATCGTCCTCGAGGATAGCCTCCTCGCCGCTCTCGACGGGGCCCGTCCGTTCGCAGACGCCAGCGAATTCCCCGGGAGCGGCGTCGCGAGAGACGGCGGGCCCACAAAGACAGGGGCCCGTCCGTTCGCGACCGCCAGCGAAAATGCTGCGGGCGGCGTCGCGAGAGACGGCGGGCCCACTTTGAGGGAGGGGGATGGCGGGCCAGGGATCGTCGTCGCTGCGGCCCATCTTGGGAACTGGGAGCATGCGGCGGCGGCGGCGGCGCGCTGGGCTTCCGAACAAAATCGGGCATTTGCCGTCGTCGTCAAGCCGCTCTCGTCGCCGTTCTTTCAGCGCTGGTTGACGGCGCGCCGCGCAGCGCTTGGGGTCGCGACGCTCCCGCCGGCCGGTGCGTTTCTGGCCGCGCGCGACCTGTTGGCGAAGGGGGGCGTCGTCGCGCTGCTTATCGATCAGGTGCCCGACGGCCGGTCAGGGGCGCCGCAGATTCCATTTCTGGGCCGCGACGCCTACGCCGATCTCTTCCCGGCGATGCTCGCGGCGCGAACGGGCGCACGCCTCGTGCAAGTTGCTGTTTTGGAACAAAATGTGGGCGATGAGCGGCTTGTGCTCCTCGACGCGACCGGCCCCGGGACGACCGATCGCGGCGCCCTCGTCGCACGGACGGCACGGCTCTTTTCCCACCTCGAAGCGTTCATTCGCCGGGAGCCGACGAGTTGGCTCTGGCTCCACCGGCGCTGGCGGGCGCCGAAGGGGCTCCCGCCGGTCGGCGTCGGGAACCGGCTTGTGAGCCGACCGTCGCTGCGGTAGCACCGCGCCATGAGTGAGCTCGTTCTTGCGGGGAAGACCTACGGTTCCCGTCTCATCGTCGGGACCGGCAAATATGCGTCGGTCGCCGAGACGGAAGCAGCCATCGACGCCTCCGGGGCCGAGATCATTACCGTCGCCGTCCGCCGCGTCGACCTCCACGATCGGAGCGAAGGCTCCCTCATGGGGCTCCTCGCCCGTCGCGCAAAACTAGAGGGATCTTCGGCCGATGCCGCCGCCGAAACCGGCCCTCGTCGCTGGACGCTCCTGCCGAATACCGCCGGCTGCTACACCGCCGACGACGCGATCCGCACGCTTCGGCTCGCCCGCGAACTTGGCATCGGCGACCTCGTGAAGCTCGAAGTCATTGGCGACAAAGAGACCCTCTATCCGGACAACGAAGAGACGCTCAAAGCGGCAGAGGTCCTCGTCAAAGAGGGATTCACCGTCCTCCCGTACTGCTTCGACGACCCGATTCTTTGCCGAAAACTCGAAGACGTCGGTTGCGCGGCGGTCATGCCGCTCGCGGCGCCGATCGGCTCCGGCCTCGGGATTCGCAACCCGCACAACCTCTCGTTGATCCTTGAGAAAGCGAAGGTCCCGGTGCTCGTCGATGCCGGCGTCGGCACCGCCAGTGACGCCGCCGTCGCGATGGAACTCGGCTGCGATGGCCTCCTGATCAACACAGCGATCGCCCACGCGAAAGACCCGGTGCGCATGGCCCGAGCGATGAAGCTCGCCGTAGAGGCCGGGCGCGACGCGTTCCTCGCCGGGCGGATGCCGAAGGCGCGCCACGCCAATGCCTCGTCACCGACGAAGGGGATGATCGAATGATGCGTGCATTCTGCATCGTAATGCTCCTCGGGCTCGCGCCGCTCCAGTGCTCGCGGGAACCGGATCCGACGATTCGCCGCGAAGACACCGCTGGCGACGCGCTCTTCGCGCTTTCTGAGGATTTTCACGCCAAAGGCGACGAGGCAGGCCGGAAGGCGACCCTCGAATTTCTGGTGCGTCGCTACCCGTCGAACCGTCATGCCGCCGCCGCCCGCGAGGTCCTCGGGCCGAACGCGCCGCCGCCCGATGCGAGCGCCACGCCGAAGCCGTGAGCTGGAGGGGGATCACCTTCCTTGCGATCACCGATCCATCGATCGAACAAGCGCGTTTGTTTCGAGGGATTGAGCGGTTTGATCCGGCGACGACCGCCGTCCAGTGGCGCGACAAGCGAAGCCTTGCGGAGGGGGGACCCGACTGGGGGCTCGCTCGCGCACTTCGCGGGACG
>JAAFHJ010000469.1 GCA_013298325.1 Myxococcales bacterium
GCCACGCCGTGCGACCTTCCGCTGTTCTTTGCCGAGCGCCGTCCCCCGGCGTCTCGGTAAGATAAACGAGCCAGTCGTACGCAGTGTGCCTGTCCCCGCAGGTTCACCTGTTCCTCGGTCACGGACGATCGTTCGTCGGTGAGATTGGGAACATCCTCGTGCCTTCTTCGCACGGGGTGAGAGCGTGTTTCTGGCCTTCTCGCGCCGCGCGTCCCACCCCCGACGACGCGGTTGCGCGAGGTCCCCCATGCGCACGTCGGCAGTTCTACGCCCCGCAACCTTCGGAATGTTTGGAATTTTGGTTGCGTGCTCCGCCGGATGCGCGCCGGCGCCGTCGCCCGGTTCCGACGATGCTCCGCTGCCTTCGCCGAGCCCCTCCACGCCGTCCGGCGGGCGCGCGCTACCGACTCCGGGCGGGATTCTTGAAAAGAAAAAGGGCGTCGGGGATGCGTGTTCCACCGGGGCCGATTGCGTATCGGATTCGTGCATCACAGGCGTTTGTCGAAGCGCTTCGTCGTCGGATGGGCGAAAGAACGGCGACGAAACCGACGTCGATTGCGGTGGCCTCGCCGCGAGCGCGTGCGCGCTCGGTCGCGCCTGCTCCGCCGACCACGACTGCCGAACGCGCAATTGCGACGAAGGGGTCTGCCAGTCGGGGGACCCGGCAAACGCCAAGCGCGACGGCTACGAAAGCGACGTCGATTGCGGCGGGATCGCCGCGCCGGGGTGCGCGGTCGGCGGCGCCTGTGTGCTCGATGCCGATTGCGCAAGCGCCGCGTGCGTCGGTGGGGCGTGCGTCGGTGAGCGTGACGACGACGGGCGTCGCAACGGCGAGGAGACCGACGTCGACTGCGGCGGGCCGACTGCGCCGGCCTGCGATTCCGGCCGAAAATGCTTGATTTCCAACGATTGTGGGGGCGGCGCCTGCTTGGCAGGAACGTGCGCAGCTGCAACCGCTTCGGACGGACTCCGCAATGGCGACGAAACCGACGTCGACTGCGGCGGAGCTTCCGGTCGGGATTGTGGCGACGGGCAGGCCTGCGAAAAAGATGCAGACTGCACCAGTAGGGCCTGCGTGGGCGCGCAGTGCGTCGCCCCGTCCGCCGATGACGGGCGCAAGAACGGCGACGAGACCGACGTCGATTGTGGCGGAAGCTCTGGGAAATCTTGCTTGATTTCGGCGCATTGCGCCGTCGACGCCGACTGCCAGAGCGCCGCCTGTGGCGCCGACGGGCGATGCAAAGATCGGGTGACCTGTACGGAGTATCTCGGCGGCGAGACCTGCGGCGCCGGCGAGATCGGCGACCCCAATGCGATCCATGAGAGTTGCTGCACCGAGATCCCCGTCGTTCGCGCCGGTCCGGGAGGGAACTACCACCTCGACAAATACCAGATCACCGCCGGGCGCATGCGGACGGCCCTCAAACGCACCAACGGCGATCTCCGCGGCTGGGTGCAGGCCCACCGCCCCGCCTGGTTTGGACCAGAAAACGATGTGTATTTGCCAAGTAACTGGGAGGAGGCCCATTGGCTTCTTGGTGCCTCCCAGCTCCTTGGGGCGGCCGATGGGACCGGCTGCTTTCGGGCCTACGGCGGCGGTTCGACCTTTTGGAAACCGCAAGACGCCGAGGCGGCGAATGGGGACATTCTCTCGATTCATAGTCGCGAAGAACTCGATCCAAAAGTACTCAACTGTGCCTATCCCGCGATGCTAGCAGCCGTATGCGCGATGGACGGAAAGCGCCTTCCGACGGCCCCAGAATTGTTGTTTGCCTGGAGCGGCGGTGATGCGACCCGCCCGTGGCCTTGGGGCGCCGTTGGTTCGCCGCCGACCACGCGCAACGACTGGGGCAATCCCTACGCGGTGCATCAGTATAACTACAAGAATCCCAATCGGAATTCGCCGACGAATGAGGACACGGCGTTTCTGCCGCCGCCGGGTCGCAAGCCGGCCGGCTATGGTCCCTTCGGCCACGCCGATCTTGTCGGAGCGCTCTTCGATGTTGCGGTGAATGGCGTGATTATCAATGCAAGCGGAAGCTACGAAATGCACCTGCCTCAATCGCAGCTTCAGACCGGTACCTTTCGGACCGCCGAGATCGCGACGTACCCGGGGAGCATCAAGCTCGTACCATCGCGCCGCTACCATGCGTTTGGGAGCCGCTGCGCGCGAGCCGCAGCGCCGCTGTGACCGCTGCGCGCGAGCCGCAGCGCTCTAACCGAAACGGACCTCCCGCTGACGGCGACCGTGTAGGCTGAGCGCGATGGCGAAGCACGTTCACAGTCATGGCGAGCCTTGCGGCCACGAGGGCCACGACGGTCACGGCCACGATGGCCATGGCGACGATGGAGCCCCGGAGCGCCGCAAGCGGGAAGGGCACGACGGCCACGCCCACGACGGCCACGCCCACGGCCTTGGCGGCCATCACCATGGCCCGCCGTCGACGATCGGGCGCTCATTTTTTGTCGGTATTTGCGCCAACTTCGCCTTTGTTGCTCTCGAAGCGGTGTATGGCGTCCTCTCCCACTCGATGGCGCTGGTGGCCGATGCTGGGCACAACCTCGGCGATGTTCTCGGGCTCCTGCTTGCGTGGGGGGCGCTGACGCTCGCAAAACGGAAGGCGACGCCCGACCGCACCTACGGTTTTCGAGCGACGACGGTCGTCGCGGCGTTGGCCAACGGGCTGGTCCTCGTCGCAGTGACCGGTGGAATCGCGTGGGAGGCGGTTCGCCGCCTCTTTCGGCCCGAAGCGGTCGCCGGGAAAACAGTCATCGTTGTGGCCCTGGCAGGGGTCCTCGTGAATGGGGTTTCTGCCCTCCTCTTTTTTCGGGAGCGCGACAAAGATCTCAACGTAAAAGGCGCGTTTGCCCACCTCGCCGCCGACGCAGCTCTTTCCCTTGGCGTCGCGATTGCGGGCGGAATTACCTTGGCTACCTCCTGGACGTGGGTCGATCCGGTCGTCAGTTTGATCGTCGCTGCGATCATTCTTGGCGGGACCTGGGGCCTTTTGAGGGACGCAGTGAACCTCGTGCTCGACGCCGTACCTTCAGGAATTGATGCGCGCGCCGTCGCCGCATACCTCGCATCTCTCGACGGCGTTCGTGGCGTTCACGATCTCCATATCTGGGCGACGAGCACGACCGAGACGGCATTGACGGCCCATCTCGTCGTAGCCGGTGGCGCCTTTCCACCTGGCCGCCACGCGGAAATTGCCGCCGTGCTTCAGACGCGATTTCGCATCGCGCATCCGACGCTGCAAGTCGAGGCACCCGAGGAAGCACCCTGCCGTTTGGGGGATGCCTGTTGCCCCTGAAGCCGTCTCGAACGGGAGGAGTCCTCGCACGAGGACACCGCGAAATGATTCGGTATGTATTGGTGTTTTAGCAAATAGGCGGAGCGATGTTCGACTTGTTCCGTTCCGATCGCAGACCCGCTCCGCTCACGAATGCCGAATGGCGGACCGTCGAGTCGTTTGTCCCCTACGTCTGCAAGCTCCCAGGCGCCGCCCGCACCCGGCTCGGCGGCCTCGTTCGTCGGTTCCTCGAAGAAAAGCAGTTTGATGGTGGCGGCGGTTTCGTTGTGACCGACGAGATGAAGCTCGTCATCGCCGCCGAGGCCTGCTTGCTCCTTGCGTTTCGAAGCGACGAAGTTCCCTATCCAGAGCTTCTGAGCGTCGTTGTCTATGAAGGTGCCTGGAAGACGACGCGGCGCACACGAATGGCTGGCGTCGTCGCCGTGCAGGAAGGGGCGAACTCTGGTGAATCGTGGTCGCGTGAATTGGTGATTCTCTCCTGGAAGGACCTGCGTGAAAACGGCGTGGTGTTTCACGAATTTGCCCACCAGCTCGATGCAGCAGATGGCGCCGTCGATGGCGCCCCCGAGCTGCCGACGTTGGCCCGATACGCGCAATGGTCGCGCATTTTTGGCGCGGAGTTCGAGCGTTTGGTCGCCCGTTTTCATCGGGGGCTCCCGTCGGACATCGATCCCTACGCAACCACCAACCCGGCGGAGTTTTTCGCCGTCGTGACGGAAGAATTTTACGAGCGACCGGCGGTTCTTGCCGGGCGACATCCCGAATTGTTCGCCGAACTCGAAACGTTCTACGGAGTGGACCCACGGACGTTGGCAGCATCGCCGACGTAGGCGCGCTGACAGGACATAAAAAATCGGCTGCAACTCCGGTGGAGTGCAGCCGATAATTCCTGTCAACCGAGTGCGAAAGACGGGACTTGAACCCGTACACCCTTGCGGGCGCTGGAACCTGAATCCAGTGCGTCTGCCAATTC
>JAAFHJ010000470.1 GCA_013298325.1 Myxococcales bacterium
ACGATCTGCGCAAGCCTCTGCCGCGCCCCTGCCCCTGCGGGCCCAAGCGAAATCGGCTTCCCCACGCCGATGTACGAGAGGATCGACACATCGGCCGCGCCCGCCGCAGCGAGGGCGACGAGCTGCCCCGGCAGAGCATCGAGAGAAGCGTCATCGACGAGCAGGTTCGCCCCCCAGCGCTGCCCCGCCTCACGGAGCACCGTCGCAGCCCCGTCTTCGCCGAAGAGATCGACCTCCGGATAGACCGACAGGCGGACGACCCCAAACACGCCGGCAAACCGGGGCCAACGCGCACGCGTAATGGCGGTGCCGTTCGTCGTGACCGAAAGGGCGAGCGGCGTCGTCGCCCGGAGCCGGTTCACGAGCACGTCGAACCCGGCGAAAAGAAACGGTTCCCCGCCGCCGAAGGCGACCTCGAGCACCCCTTCCGCAGCGAGCTCCTCGAGGATGGAAGCGGCGCTATCGACGGTCCACGCGCTCGTGAGCGACTCGTCCCGCGAGCAGAAGCTGCAGGCGAGGTTGCAGCGGTTCGTGATCCCAAACATCACCACCCGAGGAACCCGCCGCCGAAACGCCGCCGTCCGCGCGCTCGCGATGCGGACCGAAACGCCATCCTCGGGCGCGAACCAGAGCTCGGCCCCGTCTTCCGTGTACCGACGAATCGGGCGCTTCCCAGGCTCCATGCGCGCGAGGATACCGCGAAACGCCTACAGCCCCGCCTCGGTGAGGAAACCGCCGGAAACTACCAGGTCCAGAGGGCGCGGAGCTCGAGGCCAAAGACCTCAAAGGGCACCGCGAACGCGACGTCATCGCCGCTGTGGACCGCCGCGATCGTGTACCGGCCATCCGCGCCCCGCGTGAGGACTTCGAGGGTCTGCGCGTCCGGGTCGATGAGCCATACGAATGGCACCCCTTCCCGCCCGTAAGCGCTCAGTTTTTTGCCGCGATCGAGCCTGGCCGTCGACGGCGAGAGCACCTCGCAAATCCAGTCGGGGGCGACCGCAAAGTAGCCGCTCGCAGGCATCTCCGGCAGCCGCTCTCGGCGCCACCCGGCTAGATCGGGGACAAGAATATCCGCGCCTGTTGAAATGGGCCCGCCGTCTCTCGCGACGCCGCTGCCAGGGATTTCGCTGGCGGTCGCGAACGGACGGGCCCCAAGATGAAGTTCCGGTTCGTCGAGAAGGATCCAGCCACCGGGCGGGCTGCCGCCATCGAAGCGTTGATCCAGACGGGCGCCAAGCTTCGCGGTCGCGCGGGCATGGGCGGCACGGGGGCGCGGCTGCACGTAAAGTTCGCCGTCGACGATCTGCCCGACCTCCGTCGCAGGCAGAGCGAGGAACGCGTCCTGAACGGTCAGTTTTTGCGCAGCGGTCATGCGGTGAACCTACCGTCGTCCCCCCACGCGAGCAACGCGGCCGTCCGCGAAGCGGGAGACGGCGCGGAGTTCTCAAGAAACGCGCCTACAGCCCCGCGTCGGTGAGTCCCGACGCGATCGCCCACGCAACGGCAGCCCACGTCCCGACGACGAGCGCGATGGCGCCAACGCCGCCGTGAAGGGTGCGGCCGAAGGTCGCCAGGCACCCGAATGCATAAAAGAAACCGACAACCAGGCCGGTGACCGCGTTCGTCGAAATCGCCCAGCGACGCCGGCGCACCGCCGCCACCGAGCCCCCGGAAGCGACCGCAAATGCGAGCCACCCGAAGAGCATCGCGGCGGCCGGCGGATCGGCGGAAGCGGCGACCGAACCAGGGCCCAGCCCGAGCAAAAAGCGAACGCCGTTGACGGCAAAAGCGACCAAGAACACGCCCCCAAAGAAGGCGGTCGCCGAAAGCGGCGAGGTAAGCGGGTCGTTCGGTTTCATGGGGCTCGCGGCGAACAGTGGGGCAACGTAGAGGCTTCCCTCGCGGAAGGAAGTGCGGATGACTGCCCGAAATCCCGTCGAAGCCTTGCCCTCGGTTGTTGCTCGCCTGGAGCGCGCTCTTACGCGACGCCTCGGTCGGCGCGCCGCGGTGCGCCAGGTCAATAACGCCCCGGAATGGTATGTGGCCGACCCGGTCTTTTCCTTCCTCCAGCGCGGGCGCGTCAATCACGCGAACGGCTATCGGGTCGGACTGCACTACGACGGCGACGCCAACGAACTCTCCTTTCGGATCGTGCATTCGCCGGCCATGGCCGAGTTTCTCAAGGAGAATTTGAGCCTTGCAACGCTTCGGCGCACCGTCCTGCTTACCGCCTCCACGTGCGAGGACAGCGCTGTCTGGTGGAGCTCCCGCCAGGCGATCCGGGACGGCGAGCATCTCGGAACGCGCACCTTGCTCGGCCCCGCCGGTGATGTCCTCGCCGAACTCGACCAGCTCACCGAGGAGACGTTCACCCGTGACCTCTTTCCCCGCATTCCTGGCGCGACGTGGCGGGGCTCCTACTTCGGCGTTCACCTCGCCGACCGCGCATCCCGGCTCTCGCTCGCTGCGCTTGCGGAGGTCGTCGACGCCGCCTGGCCGTTGGTGCTGGCCCTCTATCCCCAGGCGCCTGCCGAACGACGCGACGCGAGCCTCGCGCGGCGGCTCCGGTCAATGGTCCCCCGCGCCTGCGAATTCCTGCAGATCCGAGATCTTCCAAAGGTCGCTGTCACGGCGTGCGCCGGTCGCATCGAAGGGGCGCATATCGTCCCCCATGCGCGCGGCGGCTCCGACCTCTTGAAGAACGGGCTCTGGCTCTGCGCTGCCCACCATCGTGTGACCGAAGGGAAGCTCGCCGGGAGGCGGACCGCCACGACCTTCAACGTCCGCTTCGTGTCCTAACCGCCGACAGGCGCCATCCCCGCCGCTTTTGCGCTAAGCGACCCGGCGTGAAAATCGTCACCTGGAACGTGAATGGGATTCGTGCCCGGGGCCCGGAGGTCGTCGCTTTCTTGGAAGCGGAGGCGCCCGATATCCTGTGTCTCCAGGAGATCAAGGCTGCGCCGAACCAGCTCCATGCGGGCGTTTTTACCGGGGAAAAGGCGGAGAAGCCGCCGAAGGCCCCGAAGGCGGCGAAGGCGCCCAAGAAGGCCTCCGCCGACGCCGCGCCGGCTGCCCCCGACCTGTTTGCCGCCGTTGCCGCGCCCGCGCCTGCGGACGAAGAGCCGGGCCTCAGCGCCGCCGAGCTTGCTGCGCTCCTCCCCGGCTACGTGAGCGCGTGGCACGGCGACAAGGGCTACTCGGGTGTATCGATTCACGTTCGCGCCGCCTACCTCGAAGCGGTCGGCCTGCCGCTCACGCTCGCCGCGGCGCCGCCCCCCTTCGATTTCGAGACGCGCGTGCTCGTTGCCGAGATCGGCACGCTCACCTTCGTCGCGATGTACGCCCCCAACGGCGGCAAAGACTACGACGCGAAGCTCCGGTTCTGGGACGCGCTCACCCCCTGGGCGAAGGCCTACGCCGCCAAGCACCCGGCGCAATCACTCGTGATCGCAGGGGATTTGAACATCGCCCACACCGACAAAGACATTCACCCGAGCCAGCGGAAAGTCGGTTCCGACGGCCTCCCGCCGATCGGCATCCGCGTCGAAGAGCGCGAACGCTTCTCCGCGCTCCTCGCGACCGGCCTCGCCGACGTCACCCGCGCCCTCCACCCGGACGCCGATCGCCTCTTCAGCTGGTGGCCCTACTGGGCAAAGGCCCGCGAGCGGAACCTCGGCTGGCGCATCGACTACATCCTAACCGGCATGCAGGCGAAAACCGCCGAAGTCCTTGCCAAATATGGGACGTCTGACCACGCCCCCCTTGTGGTGACCTTCGAATAACTGTCAGTGCTTCGTCGGCGTGCGGAGCGGGCAGGCGGTGCCGGGCGGTAGGTCGGCGTCGACCGCCTTCGGGATGCCGGAGACGATCGCGGTGACCTTCTCCTGGGGCTCGCCGAAGAGGGAATCGAAGATCAGATCCCGGTATTTCTGCGAGGTGACCGCCCCGGCCGCCTGCTGGAGCGCCTCCGGCGTGCCGCGCCCTTTGCCGTCGGAGAGCTTCGCCGCCGCAACCTCCGACTGGCAGAGCGTGGCCGCGTCTTTGGCGACGTCGGCTTTTGCCGTCGGCCGGTAGATGTGGGCCGCCATCGTCCCATCGGCGGCGCGCGAGAGAAAAAGCAGGTGATCGACCTTCGGGAGATGCTCGCACAGGGCGCTGTCGAGGGTCGCAACCGTCGCCGTGAAGAGCACTTTGTCGGCGTCGTCCTTGGCGGTCACGACTGAGTCGCCTTTGCCGCCGTTCGACGTGAGGCGGGCGACGGAGACGCGCTCCACGGTCGGCTCG
>JAAFHJ010000478.1 GCA_013298325.1 Myxococcales bacterium
CTCCAGAAAGAGTTTGCCGTTTCTGCGGCAGATATTGCAGGTGGAAACACGTACCTGGCGTTAAAGTTCTCATTGTATCAAGACGTCGCGGTGGCGGCGAGCGGCTTTGATGTTGGCGACGTGTATGTGTTTAAGGGGGGCTGCCCGACGGCCGCCGAGTTCGCCCTCGCCGCGACGACGAATTCGGACGCCGTCGCCTGCGCCGCTCCGAAGGGCAACTGCGTAAAGAGCACGGTTGCCGCCGTCCCTGCCGTTGCCGGCGTCAACACCGACGTCTACACCTGCAAAGGCTGTGAGCTCTCGATCGGCGATCCCGTCGATGCAGCCAAGGTAACCTGCCCGTCGGCCACCGCGCCGATCTGCAACAAGACGGCAAACGACCCGAACAAGGGCAACTGCGCGAAGTGTGGCGGCGACTTCGGCGTCGGCGCCCCGGCGACGAACGTCTGCCCGGCGGCTGCCAACCCGCTCTGCAAAGCCGACGGTTCCTGCGGGAAGTGCGCGGTCAACGCCGATTGCGCCGCAGCGGCTGGCGGACCGCACCTCGGTGCGATCTGCAACGTCGCCACCGGCGCCTGCGAAGCGAGCTGCCGCAAGGACCGTCACCAAGACGATTGCGCGGCAGACCAGTTCTGTCTCGTCCAGGGTGCCGATACCGTTGGCAAGTGCGCTGCGAAGCTCGCGGCCGGCCAGCCGATTCCGGCAACGATCGCCGGTGGCCAGTGTGGCAACGCAGAACAGGGCGGAAAGATTGTTTGCGCCAGCGGAACTTGCTCGCCCGGCGACAACAAGTGCGGTCGCCTCAACCGCGAAGACTGCGTCGACGGCCCCCAGTGCCGCTTCCTGACCTGCGACACGACGAGCATGAAGTGCGGTCTCAGGGACGGTCAGTCCTGCAAGGCGGCCAACGAATGCCAGGCCGGCGCCTGCAGCGCGACCGACGGCGGCACGGGCACCTGCGGCCGTTGCCAGGCAGACGGGGACTGCGGCATTAGCGTCGGCCTCGTTTGCAATCTCGATACGGGCGCTTGCGACCCGGGTTGCCGTCTGAGCAAGGGCTGCCCCGCCGGCCAGGAGTGCACCTCCTCGTCGTCGAACGTTGGCCAATGCAAGGCGATCCCGACGCCGGAACCGCAGCCGGAGCCCCAGCCGGAAGCCGGCCCCGAGCCGGAGGCCGACGCGGGTACGCCGCCTTCGGGCGGTGGCGATGGCGGTGGCTGCGCGGTTTCGCCGACGGAAGCCGGCGGACTTGCTGCCGTTCCCGCCGGTTTCGTTGCCGGCCTCGCGCTGCTCCTTGCCGGTCGCCGCAAGCGCCGCTGAGCCTCTTGCCTCTCGGCACAAGAAAACGGGACTCTCTTTCGAGAGTCCCGTTTTCTTTGTGGGAATCCGCAGCTTTGCCGAGCTCCGGCCGATCAGAGCACTACTTCCGTATGCCAAACGCGACCACGATGCGACCGGCCGATGCGCCGACGACCCGCAGCTCGCCGGCTGGCACACAAAGCGGCCCCGCGGCAGGGACGAGCGAACCGTCCGCGGGCGCGATTCCATCCACTTGGCGCTTTCCATCGACGAGGACCGCATACGGGCCGGCCGCGGCGAGACGAAGGCATACTGGGGTCACGTTCGTCGTCGTCCATTCGACGCCGTTGCCAGCCCCCTCGAGCACGTGCTGCTCGCTCGTTTGAACGGCGTCGCTTGCGAGCGCCGCGCGAAGGTGCTCGACGCTCGCAAACCCAGCGGTGGCGTCACTGGCAGAGGCGCTTGCGTCGCCAACCGGCGCCGCGGAAGTGGCCGCGTCCGCGGAGGGTGTCGGCGCTGGGGTCACGCGATTTGCTCCGCACGCGACAAGCCCTTGGATGGCAAGGCAAACCAGCGCGCGCTTCACACAGATGCTCGACGCGGCGGTCCAACGGGGGCCGGCGGGGGGGTGCGTTCCCGCGGCGGGCGGGGAGCTTCTGTGGCGCCGTGCGCAAGGTCGTCCGCAGTGCTCGCGGGGGCGTGCATCATGCACCGACCGTCGAAGCGGGCGCCGCGCTCGACGGCAAATTCGGGCGTGGTGACATCGCCAATCACGACACCGGGCGCGAAAAGTTCAATGGACGTTTTTGCAAATATATCGCCCTGAATTTTCCCGCGTACAATCACCGTTGCGACGGTAATCGTACCATCGATCTCAGCCCCCTCGCCGACGATGAGTGTGTCGTCGCTCCGGATCTCACCGCGGAAAACGCCGTCGATTCGGACGCAGCCGTCGAAGTGAAGTTTGCCTTCGAAGCGCGTTCCAGGACCGAGAAGTGCCGTAATATCGCCGCTCATCCGCGCACCGCCGCCAAGAGGTTCTTGTTTGCGCGCGGGGTTCCAAGGGCGTGTTCTTCCGCGTGGAGGACCGTTCCGTCTTTTCCGACGATCACGGTTGCGCGCGCCGTGATCCCTTTTTCCGGATGGTAGAGGCCGAACAGCGTTGCGACCGCCCCCTTCGGATGGAAGTCGGCAAGGAGTGGGTACGTAAGCCCCAGCTTCTCGGCGTACGCCTTGTGGGTCCACACCGAGTCGACGCTGATCCCAAGAATCTGGATATCGGCCGCCTCGAAGTCGCTGAAGTCATCACGGAATGCGCAGTTTTCCGTGGTACAGGTCGGACTGAAATCCAGCGGATAGAAGGCAAGAACGACGGTTTTCTTTCCGCGATACTCGGAAAGACGAATCTTTTTTCCCGGCTTGCCGTCCGCGTTTGCTTCGTGGGATGCCAGTTCGAAGTCGGGCGCTACGACCCCTTTTGCGATGACCATAGGCCGCTTTCTAGCGCGAAAAGGCAGCGGCGGGATGCACGGAAATTGGCGCCGGCGGGGCAGGCGTGGTCCACTGACGCCCCTATGGGTCTGTTCGCACTTCCGCGCCCCGGTTCTTTCGTTCGCGTCGTCGCAGGTGCACTCGCTGCCGCGCTTCTTGGGGTCGCCCCTGGCGCAAGGGCCGAGGCGCCGGCCGCCGAAAAAGCTCCCGCCAAGGAGGCGAAAGGGGATGCGGCAAAGGCGGAAGAGAAACCGGACGCGCCAAAACGGCCGGCGGGCGCGCCGGGGGGCTACACCTACTCGGACGGGCCATCCCGTCCGAAGCACCGGAAATCGCCGGGGAAAGGCGCGGGGAAGGCAGCCGCCAAGGCGAACGGACTGCGCTTCCTTCGCTTTGAAATGCAGCCGGGGGATACCGGCCTGCTTTCCGTCCACGCCGCAAAAGTGGTTGACGTGAAAGGGGCGGGGGGCGCCGGACATTGGGTGTTTCATTTCCCGACGATGACCGTCCCCCACCGCAACGACCGGAACGCCCTTCACGCGGAAGGATTTCCGACAGCACTCCAAAGTGCCCGGCTTCATCCAGGAAAAGGGGGGACCGACTTGATTGTCGACCTCCGAAAGGCGACCGCGCTGACCGGCGAGTGGCGTAAGGACGCCGAGGGCGATTTCTTCGCGATCGTACTCCCGACGGCGGAGGCCCCTGCCGATGCACCGGACGCTCCGCGCTCGGAAAAAACACGAAAAGACGCGCCGAAAGCCACGAAGGGGTCGAAGAAGGGTGCCGGGAAAAAGCCCGCAACGAAGCCTGCCGCCGAGGCGCCTCCGAAGAGCTGAGCGCTGGGCGCCCGCGATGGCTCGCGGCGGCTGCAAATTCGCTGCATTTGCCACCCTTCTCGTCGGTCTCCTCGCTTCCGGGATTGCGTCGGCCGACGACCGGGAGCCGGTCACGCTCCATGCAGACGACATCGAGTATGGGGTAGCTTCGGGCAGCGGTTCGGAAACGCTCGGCCTACGCGGCAATGTCGTGATTACGTTCGGCGATCGTCCGGCGACCGACGGAGATGCAGCGACGACGCCGCTCTGGACGCTCCGCGCCGATTCCCTCGAAGTGAAGCGCGATCGTTTCGGAGTCGCCCTCAAAGGGCGCACCCATCTCGCCTTTTGCCCGTGTCTCGACGCGCCGCTTCGTATCGACGTCGATGCTGCGACCGTCTCGCCCCCCTCCGACCTTTTCCTGCGGAACGCGACCGTCCGGATTTGGTCGATACCTGTATTCTACACGCCGTGGGCCTGGCTCCGCGCACCCGACCGCTTCGGCGTGCTCCCGCCGGACGTCGCGTTTCGGGGAAGAGACGGCCTTCGCCTCGGTCTCGGCGTGAACGTCCCGCTCGCAGCCGGGAAATTTCGCGGGATTCCCGACCCCGACGCGCCGCGCG
>JAAFHJ010000473.1:0-2420 GCA_013298325.1 Myxococcales bacterium
GAACCGCTCGCCGCCCTCACCGCCGAATATCCGGAAATCGTGATTGAGCTGGGGCTCTTTTCGCGAAGAGTCGACCTCGTCGCCGAGCGGTGGGACCTCGCCATCCGCGCCGGAGATCCGGGGGCGGGCTCGCTTATTGCGAAGAAACTCGCGAGTTTAGGCTGGGGCATCTACGCAGCGGCAAGCTACCTCGAAAAGGCGGCACCGATCGAAGGGCCGGGCGATCTCACCGGCCACCGGATGGTGGTGTTTTCGCCCGCGATCCAGCTCGGAATGCCGACCCTCGAAGGGCCCCTCGGCCGCTTCCCGATCGCCCCCGCGGGGAATTTGCGGGCCGACGACCTCTCCTTCTGCCTGCGAGCCGCCGAGAGCGGCGCCGGGATCGCGATGCTCCCGATCAAGCTCGCCCAGCGGGCCGAAGCGCGCGGCGCCCTCGTGCGCGTCCTCCCCGAGTACGCGGCGCCCGGCGCCCATTTGAACCTGGTTTACGTGAAAGATCGGTACCTTTCGCGGGCCGTCGCCGTCGTCCGGGACCGCCTCGTCGCCGTCCTTTCCGACAGCGCCCCGAAGAAGGCGAAAGCGAAACTCTGACGGGTTCCTGACCGCCTACGACGCAACGGCGCCGCTGCGTCGCGCATCGCAACAGCCCGATGGAACGTAAAAAAGCGGTGATTGTCGGCGCCGGCATCGGCGGCCTCGCCCTCGGAATTCGCCTGCAAGCCAAAGGGTTTGACACGACGATCGTCGAGGCGCTCGACGGCGCCGGCGGGCGGGCCAACGTCCGCATCCAAGACGGGCACACCTTTGATCTCGGGCCGACGGTGATCACCGTCCCCCACTTCATCGAAGAACTCTTCGCCCTGGAGCGCGACGGCGGCGATGAACACACCGCCGACTTTCCCGCCGAGATGCTCCGCCCCGAAGCGCGGATCACGAAAGGCTCGAGCGCGGGGCCGGCGACGAAAAAGTACGTCGATCTCGTCCCGATCTTGCCGTTTTATCGCATCTATTTCGACGACGGAACCTTCTTTGACTACGACGGTGACCCGACGTCGACCCGACGCCAGATCGCGCAGCTCGCCCCTGAAGATCTCGATGGTTACGAGCGATTCCACGCCGACGCGAAGGCGATCTTTGAGCGCGGATTCATCGAGCTCGGCTATCGCTACTTCGACGACATTTCGTCGATGGTGACGATCCTGCCCGACCTGCTCCGCCTCGGCGCCGTACGGACGCTCTTCTCCTTCGTGAGCAAGTACTTTCAAAGCGATAAGATGCGCCAGGTCTTCTCCTTTGAGACGCTCCTTGTCGGTGGGAGCCCGCTCCGCGTGCCGGCGATCTACGCGATGATTCATTTCGTCGAGAAGACCTGGGGCATCCACTACGCGATGGGGGGCACCGGCGCCCTCGTCCGTGGGTTCGTTCAGAAGTTCAAGGACTTGGGCGGCGTGCTGCGGCTCTCCTCCCCCGTGGAAAAGATCCTGGTGACCGACGGCGACGGCGACGCCCCAAGCGGCCTGTTCTCCCGACGCATCGCGCGCGGCGTCCGCCTCGTGGGGGGCGAAGAGCTGACGGCCGACCTCGTCGTCTCCAATGCCGACTATGCGAACACCTACATGAAGCTCATTGAGAAGAACGCGCGCGTTCTTCAGAGCGATCTTCGCGTCAAATTGACGGCACAATCGATGAGCCTCTTCGTGATCTACTTTGGTTTCAAAGACGATCCGGCGCGCCCTCTCGACCTCCGTCATCACAACATTATCCTCGGCCCGCGCTACGAAGGTTTGCTCCAGGAGATCTTCGTCGACAAGACGCTCGCGAAGGACTTCAGTCAATACCTCCACATCCCAACGCTGACCGACCCGACCCTCGCCCCCCCGGGTTGCCACAGCGCCTACACGCTGATTCCGGTCCCCAACAAAGCCAAAGGGGACCTCAACTGGCAGGAGATCGGCGAGGGCTTCAAAGAGAAGATCTACGCCTTCCTGGAAGAGCGTGGCTACATCCCCGATCTCCGAAAGCGAATCACGACCGAGTTCTTCTTAACCCCGGATTACTTTGAGAAAGATCTCCAGAGCCACCTCGGAAACGCCTTCGGTCCCGAGCCGACGCTCCCCCAGAGTGCCTGGTTCCGCCCGCACAACAAAAGCGAGGACGTCGAGCGTTTGTACCTCGTCGGCGCCGGCACCCAACCGGGCGCAGGAACGCCAGCCGTCATGATGTCGGCCAAGATGACCGCCCGAACCATTGCGAGCGATTATTCGGCGTTTGTTCGGGGGTAGTCTTTGGCGACTTCAGGGCGCCTCACCGAGCTTCATGGTGAGCTCAAAGGCGACCACATCGTAGGGGTTCCACGTGCTCATCAGGACCCCGATGCCGATC
This sequence comes from Myxococcales bacterium, assembly GCA_013298325.1. Lineage (GTDB taxonomy): Bacteria > Myxococcota_A > Polyangia > Polyangiales > Polyangiaceae > JAAFHJ01. Next base: position 2,383 of record JAAFHJ010000473.1, read on the forward strand.
TGATAGTCGCCCTGTTTGGCGACGTAGGTCGGCTCCGG
>JAAFHJ010000473.1:2430-4264 GCA_013298325.1 Myxococcales bacterium
ACCGGCGCCGAGTGCTCCGGGGGCAGAACCGCCCGCCCCGGCGAAGGGGATGAGCGGCTCGCCGCGAAGCAGCCACCACGAGGAACTGCGGAAGATCCCCGTTGCCCCGTCGTAAAACTGAACCCCCATCGGGTCATCGATTTTCGACGTCGGATGCCGGAAGAGATAAATCGAAGAGTTCCGATATTTGTTCGTATAGAACCCGTACACGTAACCGTCTTTGACAACCGGAGACACGTTTACAACGTGTCCGCCGGTGAACGAGTCGAGGCGGTCCATGGGATACTTGACGTGGAGCGCCAGAGGGTCGCTCTTGGAACGCGCCGTCAAAAAGGCCGACGTCGGCTCACTGGTCGGATTGTCGCACTGAGGGGCGCTGTGGTGGGTCGCTGAGGTGTAATAGGTATAGACCTCCGCTCCGAGCTCGAAGGCCCCGGTAGGCACCTCAAAACTACCTGGAATATTTGGGAATAGGTAGGATCCATCCGGCCGACGCGCCTCAGGAATGCCACAGATAAGAGGCTTTCCGTCGGCGCTGTTGATGAAGGCATCGACGTAGGGGCCCGCGAAATCCCCCTGAATATGCGGGTCGATCGATGCGCCGATTCCTGGCGGCGCCGTTCGAACCATTTTCGTCTCCGAACATAGGCGATACACGTCGCGGTTCTTCGCAAAGCCGGAGACAACACCGATCGAATCGGGATCGTAGGCAAACGGCCAAATGCCTTTGTTGCCGATAGTGTCGCCGAAATAGATATGAAGATCGTCACCCACGTACTGGGTAATTCCGAGGTCGGTTCCGCGGAGGTTTGCCTGGATCGGCAGGTTATTCCCCGGCAGGAGAACCCCATTTCGGTTCACCGCCGACGCCGCGGGAACCAGCCCGCAGAGCGGCTTCCAATCGCTCGTGGTGACCATCGGGCGCACGAGCGTGCTCGGGCGCGACGGGACCGGTCCCGGGTCGAGGTAGGTCGTGAGGTAGTCGGCGCCGGAAACGCAGTCAAAACCGGTCAGCGCGAGGAAACAGACCGCAGGGAACAGGGCCCGCACACATCGTGAAAGACTCATGGGCAGCAAGCGTACTCGCCGGTGCGTAGAAGCGGGCGCGGGGAACGCGGCTGATTTGTCCGACGGTCCGAGCGCGAACTCTTTCCAGGAATCGGCTACCACGCGTGGCATGGCGGGATTTCGGCGCACATCGAAGTACCTCGGACCGACGGGGCGACGATCTTCTGGCTAGAAGGTTCGGGGAACGACACCGACTTTTTCCCGCAACCGAAGCTTGAAGTATGGGCGGCACCGTTCACCACGAGCCAAGCGACCCTCGACGCCACGAAGCGACGGCTTGCCGACATCAGCGGCTACGGGACTCAAAATAGCTTCACCTTCTATGCCGCCGCCCATGCGGGATTCTATGCGGTTCAAGCGGGCCGCGCAGATCTGGCAATTGTTCGTGGTTCCGACGGCGCGGTTCAGCACATCGCGCTGACGGGCGGATGGGGGCTTCAAGGCATTGCCTACGTCGACCCGAGTGGCGTTTGGTTCGGAACGACAGGCCTCGCGGGGACGTCTTCGGCAGCCTTCGCCCGCATCGCGCTCGATCCGTGGCCGTGAGGGCGCCGTTTTCGCCGAGAAATCGCGTCGCTCGTACGGGACTCGGGAACAAAATGCATGGGGGTGCATTTTTGGACTTCCCAGGCACGTAAACTTTCGGTGTCATCCCGCGCATGGCAAGCAAGAAATCTGTGCGCTCTGAGCAGGCTTCCTCCGTTGCAGCAAATGGTGACGAAGCGACGACTGTGAATTGGACCCTGGAGTCGGCCTACGCGGCGAT
>JAAFHJ010000475.1 GCA_013298325.1 Myxococcales bacterium
CCAGAAACAAGCGTCACCTTGGAAGGGGCACCTGCCCGATTTTCCATCGGAAACAGCGCCGACGTCCCCGTTGCGACGGAGCGCGCCTCTACCGTGAACGTCCCCGAGACGCTGTTTGCGATCGCCGTCACCTGGGCATTTCCGTCAGCACCGGTCGTCGCCGAAAGGGCGGAGAGCGTCGCCCGCGCGCCGGCGTTCGGCAGGAGGAAGTCGATCTTCGAGTTCGGGATCGGGTTCCCCCACGCGTCGCGGACGCCAGCCACGAGCGGCAACAGGTAGTTCGTCTGCACCTGGGCGGTCTGCGAGAAGCCGGAGATCCGGAAGATGTCGGTCGCCGCGCCAACGGTCGTCGTCGCCGAGAACTGTACGGAAGCATTGGCATTTGCGGTGGCGCTTGCCGTGATCGTCGCCGTGCCGACCTTCGTCCCACCAAAACCGACCACGGTGGCGAGGCCGTTGGCGTCGGTCGCGACCGCCCGGGCGTTGGCGCCGCCCCCGAAGCCGATCGAGACGCCGGCGGCCGGCGCGACGAAGTTCACCTGGGCGTCGGCGAGGAGGTTTCCGGTGCCGCAGCCATCGGTCACGCGCACGACGAAAGGGTTCGCGAACGGGGCGGTCGGCGTCGTCGACTGGCCACCGCCGGAGACGAGCGTCACGCTCCCCGGCGTCCCCGGGCGGACGGTGAGGTTCGACTGCTCCCCGTAAAGATTGAAAGAATTGTCGGTCACGGTGACCGTTTGGTCGCCGACGCGGCGGAGGGTCACCGGGAAGGCCTTCACGCCGTTGTCGGCGGCGACGAAGGTATAATCGACGGGGAGCGTCGCCGTCGGATCGCTAGAAGCGAAGTGAATTTTGCCTCGAAAACCGGTCGCAACGGTCCCGGCCGGCGTCCGCGCGGTGACGGTCACGTTCTGGACCGCGCAGGCATTGCTCGGCGACGCGAGCCCGCCGACGTCGAGGGAGGCGGCCGGCGAGAGGGTCGCCGCGCCCGGCCCATCGATGGAGAAATTGACCGTCCCCGAGGTCTCGATTTTGTACGTCGAAAGAACGAGGTAATAGATCTGCCCAGCATTCAGCGTTTGAGCGCGGATCGCCGAGAGCACGGAAGCCGGTTGATCATCGTTGGCGACGAGACCGTTTCGCGTCGGCGTCCCGGGGGCGAAGCCGGGCGTGTAAAGAAAGACGACGGTGTCGCTGGTGGCGCCATCGAGGCTGTTCAAGTTCGCCGCGGTGACGACGAGGTCGTAGCTGCCGGTCTGCGCGACGGTGAACGGCTGCACCAGGTACCGGAACGGGCCGGCTCCGTCGATCCAGGTCGCGGCCGCTTGGTTCCCCTGAGTTGCCGCCAAACTGGGGCGCACATAGCTCGCGGAGGCGGCCGAGAGCGTCGCGGAAAACGTCGTAGAAATCGCCTGTTGGCTGGTCCCGAGTTCGCGCTCGCCGCCGAAGTCGCCCCCATCGTTCGCGCACGCCGCCAGCAGCAACGCGGCGATCCCTCCGAGGGAAGAGCGGCGCGGGGCGCGGTCAAAAACGGAGCGCGAACGGGTCGAGGCGGGTACTGCGGGCGTCACGGGGGCGCAACCTACTCGTCACCCCGGTTGCCGCAACCCTCCGCTGCGAAAAGCGGCGCTGTAAAAGTGGACCCGCTCAACCGGGCAGCAAGCGACGAAGCGCCGTCTCCCGCTCTTCTTTCGAGGGGATCTCGTCGATCGGGGTGAAGCTCAAATCCGCTTCCAAGCGAAACCCACCGACGAATTCCGGCTTCGTCAATTTCCATTCCCGGGGGGCCATGATGCTCCACCAGAGGTCCCCACGCTCCCCTTTGTAGAGGAAGTAGACGCCGCCCGGCTTCTTCTCAAAGGAACATCTCGCCCGATGGAGCTCGGCATCCCGGCGCGTCCGTTCCAGGACCTCGCGGGCCTTGTCCTGAAGGGCGCGAATTTGCTCCGCAAGGACGAGGAGCTTCCCGGTGGTGACGTTGCCGAGCATGGTGTCGGCCTTTTCGATTTCGGCGGCGACGTCGACGAGGGAGAACGACGGCGCCATCCGCGAAATCGGGTACGGCGACGCATGCGCCGGCCCCTCCCAGCGCCCGGGGACCATAAGCGGGCGATGTTCCGGGTGTTCCTTGTCCGAATCGGCCTGCCGGACGCCCTCCGCGGAGGTCGGCCCGGCGACGGCATCCTGGGACCGGATCGAAGAGTCGGCGTCGCGCGTCTCGCTCATGGGGGCATCTTGCATGGAGCCCCGTTAGAGGCCAGCCCCGCCACCCCGTTGCGCAGACGTTCGACCAGGGGTCTCGGATCCAGCGAGACGGAGAAGTCGTGACGCGACCGCAAGCACAGGCGGCGAACACGTGACGCAGCCCGCCACTGTAGTAAGGGCGCCCCATGAAGTGGCTAGAGCGGCACGCGAGCCGGCTGGGATCAGCAGGTGCGATGGTTGTGTTTCTCGTCCATCTCGGGCTTCTAGTTCGGGCGGTAACGAACGCAACAAACGGATCTTTTTGCTATCCGTTGGATGACGCCTTCATCCATCTTTCCCTGGCGCGAAACATCGCGTTTCACGGGACCTTTGGGATGACACCAGGGGTATTTGCTTCGGCATCCTCTTCGGTTCTTTGGCCGCTTCTTCTCGCATTTTTCATTCGCATTATTGGCGATCACGCGATCCTCCCGCTCCTGATCAATGCGGCACTTGGAGCGAGCGTCCCCTGGCTCGTCAATCGTACGCTGCATCGGGCGGAAGCCCATTGGCTCCTGCGCCTACTCACCCCGGCGCTTGTCGTCTTCGTGACGCCACTCACGACGATCGCCGCCCTCGGAATGGAGCATTCGCTTCATATCGTTCTCGGCCTCCTCTTCCTCGATGAGGCGGTCCGCTTCCTCCGCGAGGGGCACCGCCTCGCACCCCTCGCAGGCCTCGCCTTCCTGTTGACGGCGACTCGCTACGAAGCAATTTTTCCGGTCTGTGCGACCATTCTCTTGTTGCTGCGAAAGCGGCGTATCAAAGAGGCTTCTGTGCTTGGAAGCGCGGCGGTCGCCCCCGTCGTCCTCTTTGGGATCTATTCCATCCTTCATGGCGCCCGCTTTTTGCCGAATTCGGTCCTGCTCAAAGGGCGCCCGATCGCCCTCAAGGGGGTCGGCGATGTCTTCAACCTGGTCGCCGGCGACCTCGTCGATCGTCTCGCGCTAAACTCTCATCTTCTCGTGCTTTTTGGAGGTCTCGCGCTTGTGTGGTGGCTCCACCACGAGCAAGATGGGGAACTCAGCCAGGAGGAGTCCGACCGCGCACGAATCCTCCTCTTCACGCTCGCCGCCCACATTGTCTTCGCCGGTCTCGGATGGTTCTACCGCTACGAAGCGTACCTCATCGTCACCGGGGTTGTGACGGTCGCATCGTCGATTCACCGGCCGCAAATTCAACGGCGAAATGTGGCATTGATAGCGGCGCTAGGACTATCGTTTCTTTCGCCCCTCTTCCGACGTGCCGTGCAGGCGATCGGGGCGACCCCCGCCGCCTGTCGAAACATCTATCAGCAGCAGTGGCAGATGGGCCGGTTCCTCCACGAGCACTTCGAAGACGATGCAGTCGCCGTCAACGACATCGGTGCCGTCGCCTATCAGCGGAAAGGCCCCCTCGTTGACCTCGTCGGCCTCGCGAGTTTTTCGGTAGCGAAGGCAAAGAAATTCAAAATTGATACGCCGCTTTCGCCGGAGGATCTTCTCCGCGAAACGACGGCAGTGCCCGTCGCCATTGTGTACGAACAGTGGATCGGCGAGAGCATCCCATCGAGCTGGGTACGCCTCGGTCGTTGGCGGATTGATAACCTCAAGTCCCCCGCCTACGCCGACGTCGCCATTTACGCTTGCAACGAGCAGGCGATCCCTCGGGTCCTTGCGGCGCTCCGAACGTTTGGAAAAACACTCCCGAAGGGGGTCCATCAGGAGGGGCGCTACCTGGAGCCGTCTGGAGCGCCTGCGTCTGGGGACGCCTACGAACTCCACGCCAACGATACGTTGGTGGTTCGCGTGGCGTCGCCTTCCGGTGAAAAGCTTAAGATTGCTCCTGTTTTCGCCGACGGCACCGTCTTTGTACCGGGGGGGAAGCCGATCGATGCGCGGGGAAGGACCGTTGCGGCGATTGAGAAGGGCTACTCGCGCAGCCGGAAACGCACGTCCGCGAAGCGCATCTCGCGGAGGCACGGCCCTACCGGGTTTCCGTCTTCGGCGCGGT
>JAAFHJ010000476.1 GCA_013298325.1 Myxococcales bacterium
AAAACACATCCTCGTGACGTGCGGCGCGGGGGGCGTCGGGAAGACGACGACGGCGGCGGCGATTTCGGTCGCGGCGGCGAAGGCGGGGCGTCGCGTCCTGTGCCTGACCATCGACCCGGCGAAGCGCCTCGCCGAGTCGCTCGGCCTCAAGGAAATGCGCCACGAGGCGATGGTGGTCGACCCGTCCCGTTTCGCGGAGCGGGGGATCCCGATCACCGGGAGCCTCACGGCGATGATGCTCGACACGAAGCGCACCTTTGACGAGCTCGTCGAGAAGTACTCGTCGTCGCCCGAGAAGGCGCAAGCGCTTCTAAACAATAAGCTTTATCGCTACATGTCGACGTCGCTCGCCGGTACCCAGGAGTACATGGCGATGGAGAAGCTGGTCGCCGTCAAGAACGACCCCGCCTACGACCTCATCGTCCTCGACACGCCGCCGACGGCGAACGCCCTCGATTTCCTCGACGCGCCGGAGCGCATGGTCGGCGCCCTCGACTCGCCGGCGATGAAGTGGCTCGCGGAGGCCTTTGGCTCCAGCGGGCGCTTTTCGATGAACATCCTCGCCAAAGGGGCGGCGACGGTCCTCAAGGGGATCGGCAAGATCACCGGCGGCGGCTTTCTGGAAGACATGAGCCAGTTTGTGGCCCAGCTCCAGGATCTGTTTGGCGGGTTTCGCGAGCGCGCCGTCCGCGTGCAGAACGAACTTCGCAGCCCCGGCGTTGCGTTTCTTTTGGTGACTTCGCCGTCGCCCGCTTCGATTGAAGAGGCGCTGTTCTTCTCGGAAAAATTGCGCGAACACCGGATGCCGCGCGGCGCGTTTATCGTCAACCGCTTCCGGGCCGCCTCCGCCCAATCGCCGACCGAAGCCGACGCCCACGCTGCGGCGAACGCCCTCCGTGAAAAGCGCTTGCCCCTCGACGGAGCGCCAGAAACGCGGCTTTTGCAAGCATTTGCCCAGTCGGCCAAGCTCGCGGAGGCCGACGCGCGCAGCGTCGCTCGCCTCGCCGCCGAGGGGGTCGGCACCATCGTGCGCGTCCCCGAATTTGCGACCGACGTCCACGATCTCGTCCTCCTCGACGCCCTCGCTCAATGGCTCGAAGTCGGCGGAATCTAAACCGCTTCTGCCGTACACCCACGAGAAAGCCCCTCTGCCGGTTTCGGGAGAGGGGCTTGGTCGTTGCGCGTTGCGCGTTCCGTCTCAGTCCTCGCTGTCGTCCTTCGAGAGGTCGTACTCGCGGGTCTCAAAACGGTCGTCGTCCTCGACGACCTCAAAGCCGGCATTGGCGTTGGGATCGACCGCCTTCGGGCGGATCCGACGCTCTTCCATCGTCGTCTTCCGCTTCGCCTTGTACGAGACGCGGATCGGGACGCCATCAAAGCCGAAGTGCTTTCGGATCTGGTTCATGACGTAACGACGATAGGAGAAGTGGATGGAATCCGGGTAGTTCGCGATCGCGACGAAGGTCGGCGGGGCGACCTCGGCCTGGGTCACGTAGTAGAGACGGGGGGCGCGGTGGCCCATCGTCGGCGGCGGATGGGTCGCGAGGACCGCTTCGAAGAAGCGATTGACGGCGCCGGTCGGCACGCGTTTGAAATAAGCCTCGTGGACTTCGTCGACGGTGCGGAAGAGCACATCGACGCCGCGCCCCGTCTTCGCCGAGAGGCGCACGATCGGCGCGTAAGGGGCGAAGGTGAGCTTGTCGCGCGCGAGCGCTTCGGCCTCTTTTTGCTGGTCGGCGTCGGTGAGATCCGACTTGTTGAGGGCGACGATGAGCGCACGGCCGCGGTCGTGGGCGAGACCGAGGATCTTCGCGTCCTGTTCGGCGACGCCCTGCGCGCCGTCGACGAGGAGGATCACGATGTGGGCCCGTTCAATCGTGCGAATCGCGAGCATGACCGAGAGCGCTTCGACGGGATCATCCGCCTTCGTCACTTGGCCCTGCTTGCGGATCCCGGCGGTGTCAATCACGACGTACTGCTTGCCGTTCCGCTCGACAATCGCGCTAATCGCGTCGCGGGTCGTCCCCGGCTTGTCGTCGACGAGCATGCGATCTTCGCCGAGGAGGCGGTTCAGCAAGCTCGACTTGCCGGCGTTCGGGCGGCCGACGATAGCGATACGCGGCATCTCTTCCGCGTGGGGATCGTCGACGGGGGCAACCTTCGGAAAGGCAGCAACAATCGCCCCTTCGAGCTCGCCCATCCCGCGGCCGTGGAGGGCGCTGATCGGGAAGACGTGCTCGACGCCGTAGCGGTAGAGGTCGTAGCCGCCGGCATCGACCGACGGGGAATCGGCTTTGTTTGCCGCGTAGATGACCGGCTTGGTCGATTCACGGAGCAATTGAACGGCGGCGCGATCGGCGTTCGTCAATTCGAGGGAGCCGTCGGTGAGGAACACGATGACATCGGCCTCGGCGATCGCCGCCTTGACGTGCTTCGCGATGCCGGAGCGCATCGGGTCGTCGTCTTCCGGGTCGAAACCGCCGGTATCGACGAGCGTGTAGGGGCGGCCAAACGCCATCGTGTCGGCGTAGTGGCGGTCGCGGGTGACGCCCGGTTCGTCGTGGACGATGGCGAGGCGCTGGCGAGCGAGGCGGTTAAAAAGCGTGCTTTTGCCGACGTTTGGACGTCCGACAACGGCGACGATGGGGAAGCCGGCGAGACCCCCGGGGAGAACACGTTCGGGGCGGGCTTTCGAATGCTTGGTCATGGCGATACCGGGAGACACGGTGGCGTGCACCGCAGAGCCGAGGGAGCTCGGCGTAAATCGGCTTCACGGTGTCCGCGAAGGAACCGATGGAGGCGCGCGCTCAAAGTGAGACGCGTCGCTAAGGGGAAGGGGAGGCAATTAAGAAAGCGGGATTCTCTATAGAGTGCTCGCCGGTTCCTCACCGCCATTGGCGGTTCCGGGCGGACGAGCATGAGCGCTCGCTCGAGGGATTTCAATCCTCGGTCGGCGTGTAGCCGAACTCGGCGAGGCGCGCTTCGTTCTCGTACCAGCCGGGCGTGACACGCACGTGAATTTGCAGGTGGACCTGCCGACCGAGGAGCTCCTCGACGCGGGCGCGGGCGCGCGTCCCGATGATTTGAAGGGCGGTGCCGCGCGCGCCGAGGATGATCGGCTTGTGGCTGTCCTTGTCGACGTGAACGGTCAAATCGATGCGCGGAACGCGCGGAGCCTCATCAAAGGCATCGATGGTGACGGCGACGCCGTGGGGGACCTCTTCGCGGGTCCGCCGAAGGATCGCTTCCCGGACGAATTCGGCGACGAAGAAGCGGATCGGCTTGTCGGAAATGTCGTCCTCGGGGAAGAGGAAGTCCTGCTGGGGCAGGTAATTTTCAATCGCCGAAAGGATGGCATCGAGGCCATCCTTTTTGTAGGCCGACACCGGAACGATCGTCGCCCACGGGAAGGCCTTTGCGTGCCCTTCGAGGATCGGGAGGAGCAGGTCCATCCGCTCCAACTTGTCGATCTTATTGATGAGGAGCAGAACCGGCTTGTTCGTCGGGAGCTGAGACAACAGCTCCGCGTCGATCGAGCGAAGCTCGGAGGTCGGGTCCTTCGCGAGGTCGGTCACGAACAGGACAACATCGGCTTCGACGCCGACGTCGCGGGCAAACGCGTTCATGCGCTGGCCGAGCTTCGTGCGGGCTTGGTGGATGCCCGGCGTATCGAGAAAGACGAATTGAGTATCGTCGCGAACGACGATGCCGGCGATGCGATCGCGGGTCGTCTGCGGGTGGTGGCTCGTGATGGCGACGCGCGTGCCGAGGAGCGCGTTGATCAGCGTCGACTTGCCGACGTTCGGTCGCCCAAGGATGCCGATCTTTCCGGCGCGGCGCGGCTGCGGTTCGCGGTTTTCGTCGCGGACGCGGACCGGCGGCGGGGCGACCGGCTCGACCGGCTTCCGCGGCTGGGGCGCGAGCTTGGACTTCGGGGCCGGCTTAGGCGCCTTGGCTGCTACCGGGGGCGCACCGGTCCCGGAAGTGACAACGATTCCGGCTTTTTCCGCGCGCAAATCGCGAACCTGGGGGCGCGGTTTGCGCACTTCGCCGGTCGCTGCCACGGGGCGCTCGCTGCGCTCGGTAGCTGCTTCCGGGCGGGGGCCACGATTCGCCGGGGGGCGAGCCGCCGGTTTGCGATCGTTGCGCTCTGCACCGTTCTCGGGACGGGGTCCACGATTTGCGGGAGCTGCCGGTCGGCGATCGTTGCGCTCTGCACCGTTCTCGGGACGGG
>JAAFHJ010000477.1 GCA_013298325.1 Myxococcales bacterium
AAAGCACAGAAGGCATCCCCCTCGCGGGCGGTGCCTTCGTTTCGTTCGCTACCGTCTTTGCGTCAGCGCTTCGTTTTCGCCACGACTTTCGCGCCCTTGCGGATCACCGGCACGATCGGATCGGGCGGCTCGTTGCGGCCTGCACCGGCCTCCGCCGTCTCTTCCGTCGGCTCGACCTCCTCGGCGGGCTCGTCGGCCGGCTCTTCGTATACACGGACCGGCGACGGCGCGCGCGGTGCGGGGGCGGCGTGAACGGTAGGCCGAGCGGCAGGCGTCGCGACCGGACGGGCCGGCTCGGGGCGCGTAGCCACACCCGGGCGGGCCGCGGCAGGCGCAGCGACCGGCTTGGCAGTTCCGGGCTTGGCGAGGTTTTGGCCGGGGCGCGGCGCAAGGCCGCCCGTCTGGACAAGGCCACGAACGAGGGCGCCCGCGCCAATGGCGATTTTCGGCGCTTTTAGGTCGCCCACGACGCGCGCGCCAGCCTCAAGCACGATCGCTTCCGAGCCGTGCACATCCCCCTTCACGGCGCCGCGGATCGTGATCCGGTGCCCGTTGAGGTTCGCGCCGACGAGCCCGCCCGCTTCGACGACGACATCGCCGGTAACGGAGACGTCCCCTTCGACATGACCGGCAATTTCAAGATCGCCGGCGCCGTGAACGCGCCCCCGCAGAAAGGTTTGTGCACCAATGACCGTGCTCATCGTCCCTCTTTTCTCAGACGTCCATGTCGACGTTGCCCTTGAACTGGGCACCGTCGGCGATGGTGATTCGGGTCGCCTTCACGTTTCCGACGACGCGAGCCCCTTCACGGAGGTCGACTCGGTCGGTTGAACGCACATTTCCGGTAATGGACCCGGATACTTGCACGGGGCCAGCGTCTACGTCGGCTTCCACGGAGGCGCCGCTCTCGACGACGAGGCCGTCTTTGGCCGTGAGCTTGCCGCGCACCGCACCGGCGACGACGACGTCTTCGTCGCTCACGATTTCCCCTTCGATGGTGATGCCCGATCCGATGACGGTCGCCATTGTAATCTCCTTCGATCCCTTGCGTTTTTTGCGAGCGATTTCGCGCTCTAAAGACGGAGTGCCGCCGCGCCTTAGCGCTTGGCCCCCTCGAGCTCCGCCGGGAGATCGAAGGTGGCGTCGAGGCGACCGATGTATTCTGCGCCCTCTTCGAGGATCACCTCGCGCGCCTTGAGGTCGCCGCGGACCGCGGAGCCGGCACGGAGCGCGATGGCGCCACGGGCAGCGACGTCGCCGTCGAGGATGCCGTCAATCGTCACTTCGTCGGCGCTCACCTGGCCAGCAATTTTGCCGCCAACCGAAAGCTGAACGTCGCCTCGCACGGCGATGTCCCCTTCGAGGGTCCCCTCGACGACGAGCGACCCATCGCCGGTCACCCGGCCACGAATGCGGGTTCCGACGCCAAGCACGGTTTCCGGGGTCTCTTGAGCCATGACGGCGGCGGTCCTACCAGAAGCGCCCCCGCTTTCGAAGACTCATTCGCGTTTCTGCATGGCCGGAGTCGTCCGTTTCCAGACGGTCCACGCGCCGCCGACGAAGGCGCGTTCGTAGCGGGGACCGAGGGAAAACGGCGGCGCCGGCTCGGGGGCCCCCTTTGCAGGGGCGGGAGCTCCCCGAACGAGCACATAGTCGTAGAAGTCGCCGCGCGCGATTTCCTCGATGTGGTCCTCCGGGAACCAGGGCCAGTTCAAATCCGATTCTTTGTAGTTCGGCGGCTCTTCTCCGGGACGGTAGCCGAAGGGCCAATGCTCAAAGCCGGCAAACGTAAACTGGTGGAGGCCCCCCTTCGCTTCGTGGACGAACGAGCCGTAGTGGAGGAAAGGCGTCCAGTGGATTGTTCGAGAATACTTATCAAAAATAAGCGTGGCCACCCTCGACTTCGGCGCAATTGCTGCGATCGCATCGTCGATAGGGCCGACGTCCTGCGCTTCGAACTGCCGGTAGGCGGTCGTCTGATTGAGGCTCGAGCCGATGGCGATGCTGAAGGCGGCGATCTGAACCGCCATCCCGCGGAGACCCCGCGGGAAGCGAGCAAAGAGCGGTAGCGAAAATACGAAGAGAATCGGGAAGCGCTGGGCGACGAGCCAGACGGGGCCTCGCCATTCGCCGGTGTTGAAGAATAGAAACGTGCAGAGTGCAGGTAGTACGACGAGGGGCCAGGCGCGGCGCCGGTCGTCGTCGCGATCGCCGGCGGCGAAAATCCCGGCGAGACCGAGCACAAAGAGCCCCGCAAGCCAGAAGGCGGTGTCGCTCTCGTCGCGGAGGGTTTCGCCGGTCCAATTCCAGAGGCTCCCGAGCGAGGCCGAAAGCGTGAGAACCTTGTCACGTGGATCGTGGGAAAAGAGCCCTTTTGCGTGGCTCCCCATGTTCGTGAAGAGGATCCAGTGGGCGAGGGCAGCAAGCGCCGGCAGGAAGGGGGCGTAGCTGGCGACCAGCTTTTTCGGCGACGCAAGCGTCCGCGGCAGGTGGGTCACTGCGAGGGCGACGGCGCCAGCGCCGAAGAGCAGGAACGGAAAGACATGGGCGTAAAAGAGAGCGATTCCGAGGGCTGCGAGGGGGAGCCCCCGGCGGAGCGAGGGGCGCTCGAAGTGGGAGACCGTCGCCGCTAGGCCGAAGAAAAGAAGAGGAATCCCAAAGAGATAGGGGAGGAGTCCGAGCCCGTAGAGCGCGTTGTAGACGAAGGGGATCGCGAAGATCGCCGGGCGTGGATCCCGCCCAAGCGCGCGGAGGAGGCTCCGGATCGCGACGGGCGTACCTGTAAGGTACACAGAGATAAGCAGTTTGTTGGCGACGAAGGCCCCGAAGACCTTCGCGAGCAATGCGCCTGCCAAATAATAGAGCAGGTACTGGGTATGACTGAGCGTCGTCGCGTAGTGCTCGGAGAAGCCGTAGGCGGGATCTCCCCAGGAGGCGAGCACGCGAATCGTGCTCGTATGAAAGGGGAAATCCTGAAGAGGTACGTGCCTTACCGCCCAGACCGGGAGACTGGCGGCGAACGCTGCCACGAAAAACAGGAGCCGATCCTGCGGCGACTCTCGGCGAAGTTCAGTCACGTTTGTAGACCGACCAGTGATCGAAGTTCTTCACGACCGAGATCGTGTGACATTCGCCATTGTTGTTGCAAATCGGGCCGGAGGGCGGCCGGAAGCCGGCGCCGCGGACAAGGATGTAGTCGTAGTAGGGGGCGAGCTCGTTTCGGAGGTCGCGTTGTTCCGGGGTCCACTCCCAGCGGAGCGGCGCGCGCTTTTCGGGCGGAGGATTCTTCCCCGGCAGGTACTCGAAGGGCCAGTGATCGTAGCCTACGTAGGAGAACTGAATGACGCCCCCCTTCTCCAACTGGTAATAGCTACCGAAATGGAGGAAAGGAACCCACTCCACGACATTTGAGGACTTTTCGAAGATCAGCGCGGCGACCTTCTGGTTCTTCGGAATCGAGGCGATCGCTTCGTCGATCTCGCCGACTTCTTTCTTCTCAAACTCAATGTAATGCTTGCAGGTATTGCCCGTGGAGAGCGTGGCCAGCAGCGCGGCCAGTGCAAAGACGAGCTGCCCGCGGAGCCCTTGCGGAAACCGGAGCACCGGAATCAATACGAGGATCGCCAGGAACGGGAAGCGTTGCGCATACAGCCAATAGATCGGGCCTCGCGACTGCGGGAGCACGAAATAGGCCCCGAAACAGAGGAGCGGCAGCACCACGAGGAGACGATTTTTCTTCGGCTCTTGAGTCCGGTCTCCGAGAGAGAGCCCGTGGGCGAGCAGGACGAGGGCGCCGAGGAGGATCCAGAGGCGCTCATCGCTGTTGTCGCGGAAGACGGCGCCGAGCCAGGTCCACGCTTGGGAGAGGGACTCGTGGAGCGGGAGGACCGGATCTTTCGTGTCGGTCTGCGCGGCGCCGAGGGCGGTGCGGCCGGCGAGCGTGAAAAATGCCCAGTAAATCGCGCCGATCGCCGTCGGAATCATCGGGGCGAGGATCGCGAGCCAGCGCTCCATCCGCCGGTACGGGAAGAGCAGGGCGAAGGCGATCGCGAAGAGGCCGAAGGGGAAGATGTGCGCGTAGAAGAGGGCGAGCGCGCTGATCCCGAGGAAAATTCCCCGGCCCCGCGAGGGGGCGTCGAAGTGGCGCACGGCCGCCGTCAGCGTGAGGAAGAAGAGCGGGATCCCAAAGAGGAAGGGGAGAAGCCCGAAATTCCACAAGATGTTGATGAGCG
>JAAFHJ010000479.1 GCA_013298325.1 Myxococcales bacterium
GCCCGAAGCTTCGCGGAAGGTTTGCGGAGGGTCGCGGAGGACCTGGTCGACGAGCGCGTTCCCGCCGCCGCCGTAGGCATCGATCGCGAGGCGGAATCCGGCCTCTTCCCAGATACGAACCTCCTCCAGTGAGAGGCCGAACTTCTTGAGATTGGTCTCACCGAAATAGTTGCGATCCTCGCTGCCGCTCGGCAGCTCTCCATCGCGCGTAGCGATGTCCAGAAGGGCGCGCTGGGGCGGCAAGAACGAGAGCCTCCGCACCGCAGTGCCATAGAACCGGGCGAATCCCCGGCGGAGCGCTTCGGTCGTCATTTTTTCCAGCGTCGTTTCGCCGGGCGGCCCCGCCGGCAGCTGCGCCACGACGACCGCGGCGCCGAGGCGCGCGAGGACGTCGGCCTCGGACCATGTTGGCCCAGCTACCCGATGGCGTACCCAGAGCGTCTTCCCGTCGGCGCTGGCGAAGGCGACGAACTCATTGAGAATATGGTGGCGCGTCGCCGTCCACTCCTTCACGCGAAAGCTCGCTTCGAGGAGCGGGTGGACCTTCTCGTAGAAGGCGTCGTCGCTCAGCACGTCGACGGTCGGCATCGCAATCGGGGCGCCACGGAGGCGTGAAAGGCGCGCGACCGCAGTCGGAACGAGCGGCGCGACCTCGATAGGCCCCGGCACCTCGTCGGTCACCCGCGCAAACACGGGCGCCGCGGCCGCCGGCGGAGCGACGCGCACCGGGACCTGCACGCGCGGGGCGCAGGCGATCGTGAGGAAAGACGAAAAAATCGAAAAAACACAAGATGTTCGTAGCTTCATGGCCGGCCTTGCGGAGCTCCGATTTCCGGGCGGTCGTCGGTCTCGGTTTCGGCGGCGTGACGGACGATCACCGTCAGCATCGCGCCAGCAAACGGGGCGACCCACACGTCGAGACGGCGCCCAGTCGCGAGCCAGGAGCGCCGGAGGCGAGCGGCGGGGAGGGGATGGCCAAAGGCGACGAGCTGATCGCGAAGCACCGTCGGCATCGCCGGATAGCCGTGCATTGCTTGCTTTGTTTCCTTCTTCGTCTCTTCGCTCTCGCCGAGTTGACTGTCGAAAATCTCCGCAATTCCGGCAGCTCGCGCGAGTGCTTCGCCGAGCGGCTCCTTCCGAAGGAGCACGTTCGTCGTGTGGCCGCCGGTCGCCCACTTCCCCTCGCTGAACGACGCCGGCAGGCCCCCCGGCGGTCGCACGGCCACCCGGGGCGTTCCCCGACCTGGCGTCTCGCCGGGTACCGGGATCCATCCCTGCTCGCTCGCTGGGGGCGGCGGAAGCACGAGCGGCGCCGTCGGATCGCTCGGCGAGGCGGTCACGGTCAACACCTGCTCGGCGGCCTGCGCGAAGCCGTTGGGGACGTTGCTGCAGACGATGCGGGCGCCCGCCGTCGACCAACTCGCCGATTTCCAGCCGAGACCTTCAACCGTGCGCTGGAGGCACCGCCCGGCCGCCTCACCGACGGAATCTGCAGCATACACATAACAACGAGCGCCGAGCCTCGCCGAGTCGGCGTTCGCTGGCATTTCCGCGTAGTAGACGCCTCGGACGGCACGTGTACAACGAAATACTGAATCTTCGTCAAGGGTTCCGAGCGCAAGAAGCAGCGCCGTTTCGTAGCTCCCGTCGGGAAAGCTGGAGACGGTCCACCCATCTTTCGCCGTCATTTTCGTCTTTGGTGGCGCGCTCCACACGGCGCGGTCGAGGGCGGTCGTCAGCGTCCGCGGAGGATCGGCGTAGAGGGCGCGCTCGTCGGCGGCGTCGCGAGGGGCCGCGAGGAGCCGCCCTGCTTCTCGACGGAGGAAATCGTCAAAAAGCGCCTCGGTGAGCAACGATTCTTCGCCCTTGTAGGCCGCCGCCTTGGGGCCCCAGGTCAGGCCGAGGAGGTCTTCGACGTCGCCTCGGCGGGTTCCACTTGCCGACTTGGGTGCCGGTAATCGCCCAAAATCACGAAGAGAAACGCCTCCGGCACCACCGGGGAATGCCGCCTCTGCGGTTCGTGAAGCTTCCGCAAAGCGGAGCGCCTGGCCGTAGCGGGCGACGGCGTCGTCGTCTTCGTCGACCACGGCGCCGTGCTCATCCCAGGCGAGCGCCGTAGCGATCGCACGGGCGAAACTATGTCTGATCGCTGAATTCACCCAGCGCGGATCGTGAATGGTATTCCGCGCGATGACCCGGTGACTCGCCACGTCGTAGTAGGCGATCTCCCGAAAAACGCGAAAATGTGAGACCGTGATCGACATGTCCGTCGGGACGTGAAGCGCTGAGGCCGCCGAGAATGCGGCATTTTCAAACAGCGGATCTTCGTAATACTCAATAGTCGGTCGATGCTTCCAACGGGCCGACAAGGTGCCGCCCCACGCGGCCCCACGTGCACGCAAAACGGCCGCCTCCACCTCCGCCTCGAGCGACGGCAGTTCAACGACCGGCACCATCCACGGGATCGGCGCCCCAAGGGGGAGTTTCTCCAGCACGTCGGTCGCCGCCGCGACCGGTACAACAGGTGCAGGATGCACGCAGCCCGCCGTCGCTGCGAAAGGGAGAAGTAGAAGCCGAGTGCGAAAAAAAGTTAAGAAAACAGATGCTTTCATGGGCGCGCGACGAGGAGACCGGGGGGGATCTGAGGCGGCGGGAAGTCGTAGGCGTCCTCTTCGTCGATCACCGTGCAAAAGGAACCCGGATTCAACGACGGCATCTTCTTTTCCACCGCGAGAAGTTTCCGCGTTTCCGTGGTCGGCGTACTGATGAAATAGTAGATGCTCGCGCGCCCTCCACAGATTGGAAAAATGGCGGAGAGTGTCTCGATGGAATCGACACCGGCGGGACTGTGACGGCGACGTCGATAGTGGGGAGACGGTAGACTCTCCGCGGTCGCATGTGCCTCTTCCGGTGCGCGATCAGCGCGATCCCGCAAGTGAATAATCGTGCCCTCACGTGCAGCGCTCGCGCTTGCATCCGAGCGCTGCACATCAACGCGTGAGCCGGTACCCTTGGGAAGTATTGAGGATGTGCAGGGGGACTCCCAGCCAGCCTCGGATTCTTGGAAGGCACACTGCTCTGCGACCATTGGACGAAACGGCACCTGGGGGACGTAGTTCCAACGCTTGGTACTTCCGCTAGCACCGATCTCTAGCGTATCGATGAGCGCCTTTATCTCGTTGGATGTTCCACGTATGGTGTAGCCAAACAATGACAGGTTCTTTCCCATTTCACGCCGCGCATAGACGCGATTTTGTGACGCTATCGAATGCTCGACGGTGTCTGCTGCTTCGGGTGAAAGCAGCAGGAAGTCGTACTCGACCGTGGTGAGCATGTAGCCACCTGCGTGGGTCCCAGCGACGGTCGCCGCGTCGGAGAACCCGGCGGCGGTGAGTGCGCGAAAGGGATCGAGCGCGACGAACGGAATTTTGGCTCCGCTCTTGGTCTTCAAGGCGGCCGCGCCCTCACCGTTCGCGTAGTGGGTCAGTGAAGCTAGCTGTCGAACGTTCCGCGGCGGGTCGCTCAACCAGCGGGAGAGAAGGTGCCGACCGCCAACGGCATGGATCGCCGCGGCTTCGGCGAACGCGGCTTCAATCCAGCGTTGACGGCCGACGACCGCGATCGCGACCGCCGTGGCATCGACGCCTGAAGTCCGCCCGAAGCGGGCCCCTGCAAGCGAGGTGACGCTCGGAGTGAGCGTCCGCCGATGGAGGAGAGCGCGCACCGGGGGGGCACCATTCGCGACGAGCGCAGCCGCTTGCCCATAAAATTGGCTCGCACCCCATCGAATTTGTTCGTCGAACTCCGTCGAGCCCTGCGGCAACTGGGGGTCCGCGAGGGCCGCCGCAAGCGCCTCGATGGCGAGGTTTGGGGCCCACTCGTCCCCTCCTACCGTTCGACGTGCGACGACCTTCTCGCCCACCGGGACGGCGATCCACGTGCGACGCAGATACTCACCGTCCACGCGAAAGCCGTCGCCGCCGAGGAGGGCTTCCACAAAGGCGGTCGCCGCCTCCTCAAACGCATCGTCGTCGACGAAGGAGACGGGCGGAAGCGACGCGACCGGCACGTCCATCACCTTCGCCAGAGCCGCCCGCGCCGACGCTGCAAGTGGAGCGAGTTCGATCTCCCCGCCCGGCGGAAGGAGCACAGCGCTCTCCACTTTCGGTGCGTTTGCCGCCGGAATGGAAGGGGGAACCGGTGCTTGTGCCGGCGGAGCCT
>JAAFHJ010000048.1 GCA_013298325.1 Myxococcales bacterium
GGTTCTGGTCGAGCCCTTGGCCCTACGTGATCGGAGGCACTCTCCTCGCGGGGGGCGCAGCGACCGGCTATTACCTATTCTTGCGGCCGACCGATCAAGTCCACATCAATACGGTGACGATTCTTCGTTAGGTGCGCCGCGTGAGGTTGATGGGCGCCGTCTTTGCGTGCCCGGCCTGTGACGCAGCGTCGACCGCGCACACCGTCGGTGAGCGGAACGGGATCGTTGTTGCCGAACAATGACGATTGACCGCGCTGCTGCCGCGTAGACCGGCTCCGGCAATCGACCGCCCCCACGGCAGCGTACCAAAAAGTCCCACTACCCCCTGCAGGTCGCCGCATCCAAGAGTCCCGGTTTCGCGTTACCCTGAAGAGATCCCGTTGAGCGCCATCGCCCCTTTCACCCCTCGCATCCTCCTCGTTACCGGCAAAGGGGGCGTGGGGCGCAGCACCACCGCCGCCGCGCTGGGCCATGCGTTCGCTAGCGCCGGGGAAGCGGTTCTTCTTCTGGAAATTGGAGGGGTTGGCGATGACGCTTCCGCGCTTGCTCGCGCGTTCGGGCGCGTGCGCCTTCCGACGAAACCGGAGCGGATCGACACCGTGACGCGGCCGGAGCGTGGCGCGATCTTCGGGGCTCTCCTCCTTGCCAACACCGGCCACGAGCGATTTCTGCGACGCGTGCTCCCGGGCGGGCCCCTCGTTGCTGCCGCGCTCCGCAATGATGCGCTCCAGCGTCTCCTGAATGCGGCGCCTTCGTTCCAAGAGATGGGAATTTTCTATCACTTGCTGACGATCCTTCGAGAGACAGAAAACCAGCGATTTCGATGGGATCGCGTCATTATCGACATGCCGGCAACCGGCCATACGCTGGCCCTCACCGAGCTCCCTGCTCAGCTGCTTCGACTCCTCCCGAACGGCTTCATCGGCGAGGAACTACGTGCAGGACGCACTCTTCTCGAAGACCGAACGCAAACCGGCGCGGTGGTCGTCACCCTCCCGGAGCGCCTCCCAATCACCGAGAGCCGCGAACTCGCCCAGGGGCTCGCGAAGAGCGGCGTAGGGCTCTGTGCCTACGTCGTGAATAAGATGCCGGCGACCGATTTTTCGAAAGAAGAACGGGATGTTTTGGACACGTGGCTTGCCCATTCCCCGCCCCTGTTCGGGCGCGGAGACTACCTGCGCTCGGCCGACGCGAAGGGGCTTGCCCGTGAGCTCGACGGCGATGGCGCTCCGCTCGTTCTCCTGCCTGAACTCGCCCTGAGCGGCCCCGCGCTCCCGCCCGCCCTGATCCCCTACCTCACCAAAGGCCCCTCGTGAGCGCTCCGGTCGTCCTCCCTCTTGTTGATGATGCACGTGTCCTCGTCTGCTGCGGGGCGGGCGGTGTCGGAAAAACGTCGACGGCGACTGCACTTGCGCTGCTTGCCGCTCGGCGGGGCCGTCGCGTCCTCGCGCTCACCGTCGATCCGTCGAAGCGCCTCGCGCAGACCCTCGGCGTCGAGCCGAACCGACGCGAGCCCACCGCAGTCTCGCGCGAACGCCTCCAAGCGGCCGGAATCACCGCGGGAACGCTCGATGCCTGGATGCTCGACCCGGCAAAAGTCGCGGAAGACGCCGTGAAACGGGTCGCCAAAGATGAGGCGGCTCAGCAGCGCCTCTTCCAGAATCGCCTCTACAAAGAGGTTTCACGTATGGTCGCGGGGATGCAGGAATACACGGCGATGGAGGCCCTTTTCGGGTTTCTTGAGGCGGGCCGCTACGATCTTGTCGTCCTCGATACGCCGCCGGCGCGGAACGCCCTCGACTTCCTTGAGGGGCCGACGCGTCTTGCGAGCCTCCTCGAAGGTCGCGTATTTCAACTCTTTTTGCCACCAACTGCCGATACCGGCTTCTTCGAACGGAAGGCCTCCGAGCTCCTTCTTTCGGTGTTGTCGGCGGCATTTGGTACGGAGAATGCGCGCGATCTCCAGGAATTTTTCAGTCTATTTCTCCCCGTCTTCAAAGACTTCGGGCTCCACGCTTCAAAGGCGCGAGCGCTCCTGTCCTCGGCGTCTACCGGTTTTCTCTTGGTGACGTCGCCTGCCGATGAAGCGGTCGCGGATGCGCTGTATTTTCAGCAACGTACCGTCGATTTGAAGCTCCCTTTTCGCGGATTCCTCCTCAATCGCAGCGAAGCCGATGCCGCCGGACGCCAGCTCCCGACGCTTGGCGCGGACGACGCGCAGGTTCCGGCTCTCGCGCAAGCGTTCGCGAAGTTTCTGCCGCTCGCCGCCGCCGAACAGACCCGCCATGCCCGCGATGCCTCGCTACTCGCAACGCTCGCCGCGAAAGCAGCCGGCGGAAGCGGAAATGACGGGCCGACGGCGTTCGCGCGTGCGCTCCCGACCCTCGTGACGGGCGCCTCGGAGCTTGAAGGGCTCGCGGTTCTCGCCGACGCGCTCGCGAGCGCCTAGTCGCGCGCGTTTAGCAGGCGCCACCGCGGGTCGAGGCATCGTCGACGGGTCGTCGCGCGCCCCCCGCAATTCCCGCCACGGTTGACTGTGCCAGTCTCCGATGGCATCGTTTTGCGCATGCGCATGCGCTCCGCCCCGCCTGGCCCGGTCCGAACTTTTTTTCGTAATTGCAGTACCTTGTGGCAGTCTCCGCCGTCCCCTCCGATGACCACGCGCGACGCGCCATCGACGGATTGGGACGTGACGCATCGCGTAGTTCGCCGCGGTGACGTTGCGCTGGCGGTGACCGAGCGACGCCCGAAGAGCGTGTCGACGGAAGCGACGCCGACCCTTCTCTTCGTGCACGGGTACCCAGACGATCAATCGGTCTGGGATGGCGTCGCCGAGCGCCTTGCTGGCACCTTCCACGTCGTGACATTTGATGTTCGCGGCGCAGGGAAATCGACGGTGCCTGCGAAGATCTCTGCCTATTCATTGCAGGAACTCTCTGCCGATATTGCCGCCGTCGCCGACGCGGTACGCCCCGACGGTGCTGTTCATCTCATCGGGCACGATTGGGGCTCGATCCAGGCGTGGGAGCCGATTACGGACCCACGACTCCTCAATAAATTCAAAAGCTTCACGTCAATTTCAGGGCCTTGTCTCGACCACGTGGGCCAAGGAATGCGTACGTGGACGGGGCCGATCGGCGACCGCCTCCATCAGGCAGTTCGCTCGTGGTATATCGGGTTCTTCCACCTTCCGGTCCTCGCACCCACGGCGTGGAGGCTGTTTGGAAACCGCTTTGATGATTTGTTAGAAACCTCCGAGGCAATTGCGCCGACCGCACGTGAGCCGCGAAGCCGCGTCGCTGACGGTGTCCACGGAATTTCTCTGTATCGCGCCAACATCCTCCCCCGCCTTCTCGCGCCGCGGCGGCGCAGTACGGCGATTCCCGTACAAATCCTCGTCCCCGAGGACGACGCCTACGTGACACCCGCGCTCACCGAGGCGTTCGAGGAGGGCTACCCAGATCCGCGGCTCCGGCGCCTCGTCCCAAACGTGGAACGTCATTTGATGCCGGGGGGGCACTGGGTCCTTCGTAGCCGGCCTGAAGCAATTTCGACGCGGATTGAGTCGTTTGTTGCGCGTGTTGAAGCTCGAACCGTGACGAACCGCGTCGTACGACTCGTTCCACGGAGCCCGCGCTTCGTCCTCGACGAGACGCCCCTCCATTGGCTTGAAAGCGATGTACAAACTACGCACACTGTAAATGTTCTGTCGCTGCTCCTTCCCGCCGGCGAACATTGGTTCGCAAAGGTCTTTCAAGAGGCGCTCCCCCATATCGAGGATCCGTTATTGAGGCAGGAGATGCGTGGCTTTGCCGGGCAAGAATCGAACCACGCCTTCGCCCACGAAAAAGTTCTCGCTCTCTTCAAGAAGCAGGGGCTCGACACCGAAGGAATGCTCCGGCATATCGACGCGTGGTTCGCGTTTGGAACCGCAGAACCCTTCGGAAGAAAGCTTCCGCCACGCGTCGACGCAGCGTGGCTACTCCATCGGGTCGCCTTGATTGCCGCCGTGGAGCAGTACACGACGTTCCTCGGAAATTGGGTGCTGGAAGCCGACGAGCTTGCTGGCGCGAGTCTTTCGCCCGAGATGATTTCGCTGTTGCGATGGCACGGCGCCGAAGAGGTCGAACATCGAGCGACAGCTTTCGACGTCTTTGAAGCACTCGGGGGCGGCTATCTGGAACGTACAATCGCTATGAGCGAAGCATTCGGAGCACTTCTCTATCTGTGGATTCGGGGCGTTAAAACGCTTATGGCCAGCGATCCAACCCGTCCAGGATCTCCATCCTGGCGCACATTTTTCGCCGCAGGACGCCGAAAACAGTTGCCGACACTCGAACAAATTGGCGTGGCGACGCTTCGCTATGTCACTCCCGGCTTTCATCCCGCCCAGGAGGCAGGTAGCGGACGCGCCGCCGCGATTTTGGCGGGGCTCTCAGGCGGTCGCCTACCCGGCAACGGAGAACATCGTCGTGGAGCGGCCGGCGGGACTCCATGAGCAGCTACACGATCGACGCGCTCGCCCTCCTCGGCGCTTCCACTGTCCGAAACGTTCGATCTTACCAGGAAAAGGGGCTGCTTCCGGCGCCTACACGCCGCGGTCGGAGCGCCATTTACGACGATCGTCACCTTGCGCGGCTTCGGACGATTGGCGCCCTGCTTGGGCGCGGCTACAGCCTCGCAAGCATCTCAGAATTGATAAACTTTTGGCAGACGGGGCGCGACTTTGACGACCTCCTTGGCCTCGAGGAAGCGCTCGCCTTGCCGTTTTCCGAGGAGGAGCCGGCCGTGATGACTGCGGAGGCGGTCGCCGAAATTTGGGGCGACGCCACCCTTCTCGAGGATGCGATCGCCGTCGGCTTCTTCGAGGTCCAGGCGGACGGGGCGCTCCGCGTTCCAAGCCTGCGTCTCCTCCACGCGGGCGTCGCGCTTCGGAAAGCCGGCGTGGACGGACGGGCCCTGTTGTCGGAGCTCGTACTTCTACGAAACGATATTGAAAGATTAACGGAGCGTTTCGTCCGCCTCGTGGTGCCGGCGGTGCTCAGCCAGCTCGGGACGCCACGATCAGAAGCTTCGGACACCTCGGGCGTCGCCGCCGTCATCGGAACGCTCCGTCCGTTGGCGAAGCGTGTCGTCGATGCCGAACTGGCCCGTGCCCTCGAAATCCATGTGCTTGCATTTCTTGCGGAAACACTCACGGGCGCGCCCGGCGCGCCGGGCCCCAAGGTGGGGACGCCCCCGCAGTAGCCATTTTCCGCGTTCAGAGTCTCCGTCGTACTCTTCGCGCCGCCGCACCGAATATCGCTTCAAGTCTGGGAACGTTTCCGGGTACTGTCGGGATCGGTGCCGGATTTTGACGTGGTGGTGCAATGTTGATCCACCGCGGTCCCCAAGACGCTATCATGAACGTCTCGGGGGCTACTTTCGCCACCGACTAAGGAGCGCACCGTGGCCGCGGATCCCGCCTATCGTCGTCCAGGAGACACCTACTTTCTCGGCGATTACCGCATTGTCGACGACCTCGGCATGGGCGGCATGGCCAGCGTGCACCTTGCGCGCCTCGACCGCGACGGCGGGTTCCAGAAATGGGCCGCCGTCAAGAAGATCCATGCCCACCTGATCGAAGACGACTCGTTCGTGACGATGTTTCTGGACGAGGCCCGCGTCGCAGCGAGCATCTCGCACCCGAACGTCGCGGCCGTCTTTGACCTTGGGAAGGACGGCGACACGTATTGGATCGCCATGGAGTACCTCCACGGCGAGCCGCTCCGCGACATCATGCGGAAAACGGAAGAACTCGGGCAGCTGATGCCGCCGGAGATCGCATGCCGCATCATCGCGGACGCCGCCGAAGGCCTGCATGCGGCCCACGAACTCACCGGAAAGAATGGGGAGAAGCTCGGTCTCGTTCACCGCGACGTGACCCCCCACAACTTGTTTGTGACCTACGACGGCGTGACGAAAGTCGTCGATTTCGGGATCGCCAAGTTCTCGAGCCGTTCGTCGAGCACGCGCGCAGGTACGCTCAAAGGGAAACTGGCGTACATGTCGCCGGAGCAGGTCGCTGGCGAGGGAATTGACCGCCGCACCGACATCTTCGCGCTCGGTGTTGTTTTGTGGGAAATGACGACGGGTCAGCGCCTGTTCCGCATGGACAGCGACCTCGATACACTCGCGAAGGTGCAAGACTGCAACGTCCCCCGGCCGAGCACCATCGTGCGCGGCTACCCGGTCGACCTCGAGAAGATCGTCCTCAAGGCGCTCACGAAAAACCGTGCGGAACGATACCGGACCGCACGAGAGTTTTCACGCGCACTTCAAAGCTTCTTCTTGCGCCGCGGGCTCTTCATTTCAAACGATGAAGTCAGCCATTATATGCATTCGGCCTTCCAGGAGCGCATCGACAAGCGCGAAGCGCACATGCGTTGGGCGGCGGAGGTGACGTCCGGCGAACAGAGCCCCGACCGGATGCGTCCGAATCCGAACAACCAGCGCTCGGAACAGAGCCGTTCGAACGTGCGTCCACAGACGGCGCCGATGGGGGCACGCCCGCCGGGACCCCAGGGATTCGATGCGCCGCGTCCCGTCCCTGCGGCGGGGGGGCGCCCACAAGCGCCGCGACCGACGTTCCAGGAACCGACGCCACAACCGCTGGAAAACTTTGAGCATGATGACGGCGACGGCGACATGCCGACGCTCATCGCCATGAACGGCGCTGCGGGGTTCGTCCCCCCGACGGCAGGCCGACAGGCAGCCGGAGTGCCGTCGCCGCTCGGAGACGACGATTTCGGGTCGCTTGCGAGCGACGATGACGAAAACGACGGTGAAGACCGCACAATCGTCGAGGCAGGCGTCGGCGCGCCGGCACCGGTGGGTGCGCGTCCCGCGGCTGGGCAGCAGGTCCCCCCGGGGGCGGCACGAACGATTGGGATGCAAAACAGCCCGCAAAGCCCGTTCGGTGCGCCACCCGCGATCGCCAATCGACCGGCTCGCGCGCAGACGATGCAGGGAGTCGCCCCCGTCGGCGATTATGGCCAAAATCCCTACGGAAATCAGCAGCCGCAGCAGCCCGCTTTCGACGCGCCTGGCCCCTTCGACGCGCCGCGCGTCGACCCGGCGAATCCGTTTGGCGCGACCCAGCTCCCGACCGATAGTTTTGGGATGGGTGGGAATTCTCCCTTCGGGGCGCCCGCCGAACCGGCCTTCAATCCCTTTGACGGGCGCGGCAACAACGCGAACGATTTCGGCGCTCCGCCTGCGTTCGCCGCGATGCCGGCGCCAGGAGTCGAATCGTTCGGCAACGCCCCTCAGGCGCCGCGCGAGCTGACCGCGACGGTGGTTGGTGCACCGGCGGCTGGCAAGAACTGGAAGATTTACGGTCTTGTTGCGGCGGCGGTCGCTGCGCTCCTTGTGATCGGTCTCGGGGCCGTCATCCTCGTGGCGAAGAAGCCGGAACCGGCCTTCGACCCGAAGCTGGCGAGCGCAAGTGGACCGTTCCAAACCACGAAGGGGGACTTCTTCGTAGCGATCGCTCCGAAGCCGGCCCCGCTTCCGCCGCCCGTCGAACCCGTTGTTGTGCCGCCGCCGGTCGAAAGCGCCGTCGCGCCACCTCCCGCATCGGCAAGTGCGGAACCGGATCCGGTGAAGCCGGAAGGGAAGCCCGACCCGAAACCGAACACGACCACTAGTGCAACAACCGCAACGACCGCCGTCACCCCCCCCATCAAGAAGGTCGATCCGCCGAAGCCGACCGGTACCGGGACGCTTACGGTCGTTTGCATGCCGAGCTGCGACAACATCATCATCGACGGCGCTTCCGTCGGGCCCGGCCCCGTCTTTAACCGCTCGGTCGCGGCGGGGAGCCATTCGGTGTCGCTCTCATCGGGGGCGACGAAGAAGAGCCGTTCGGTGAAGGTAGAGCCGAACAAGCTCTCTTCGATCCGCGAGCCGATGCGTTGAAAAACCAGGCTTTCTCAAGGCTCATCGCCACGGGATTCGTCGCCCTCGTCGCCGGTTCGGCATGCGCGGGGAGCGACGTCACCGTGACGATCGACTCACGGGCGGTCTCGGCCGGGGTCGTGTGGTACGACGTCGCTGTCATCGAAGCGACCGACTGCGCCCACGCGCTCCCAAACATGGTCGCCGGCATTCCCCAAGACGCAGGCTCCTTGTGGACCGGTTTTGGAGTGGGGGTATCGAAGTCGGTCCCGCCGCTTGGTGACATCAAGAAGGGGAAATACACCTTCGCGGTCTCTGCGAAGGATGCGAATTGCGGAACGATTGGGCTTGGTTGCACCGACATGGAAGTGTCGGGCGGTGAAGAAGTCACCGTCGTCATCAAGCCGACCGAAAATCCGGGAATCGGCGCTTGCGATGCAACTGCCCAATGTGTCGCTGCCAACTGCATCCCGCGACCGACGACCGGCACGGGCAGTGTCCGGTCGCTGGTCTTGGAGCGAACGGGCGAGGGGGATTTTGGCGACCCGTTTGGGGGCGTCGGGACGGTCATTGGCACGCCGGCGCTCATTGCGCGGGGCAACCAGTTTCTCCTCGCCTACCGCGAACAAGGGGCGGCCGGGACAAGGCTCACCACGCGTACGCTCGGCGCAGATGGGCTCGCCGCCGCACCGGTCGCACGGCTCCTTGATGGCCGATGCGCACTCAGCGAAGCGGACGCCACCGCGGTTGCCGCTGGTGGTGGCGCCGTCGTCGTCGGCTTGAGCCACCCGCCGTGCCCCAATAACGCGAGCAAGGGGGGCATCGATCTCGTAGAGGTTGGCGTCGACGCGGTTCCGACCCGGGTTTCCTTCACCGGAAATACCGGTGTTTCCAGCACGTTTTCCTCCGCTTCTGGGCTCGCCTACGACCCGAACGCAAAAGCCTTCGTCGCCGCGTTCCAGGCGGCCGGGGCGCCGACGGTGGCAACAGTGGATGCGCGTCTGGTGCTGGGCAACGGAGTCCGCGTAGGGGACGGAACCGGGAGCGCCAATGCCGTCGCGAGCTCGCCAGCGATGGCATTGCTCGTCACAGCAGACAGCCGCGGTCTCGCGGTGCGCGCGGGAAAGAGCGTCGATGCGGCCGCCCAAGGACTCGTCATTGCTCGACTTTCCGGTCGCCTCGGCGCCGTTTGGATCGACGGTCGGAGCGCCTACGTCGCCAGCACGGTCGCGAGCGAAAGCGGCGACGACATCGCGCTCGCCCGCTTTGACGTCGCCGCCGACTTCCTGTCGGCGAAACGGACCGATCACACGACGGCAACACCGGAAGGCTCGGGCGCGATCACCGGCCTTGCCCTCACCGGCCGGAGCGACCGACTCTTCCTTGCGGCAACCCGCAAAGGGGCCGTCGACCTCTTCGTCTACCGCCGCACGCCCATCGGCTTCGACTTCGAGGCGCATCGCCCGCTCACCGATGGCGCGTTTCTCTCCACGCCGGGCCAGGTTCGCGACGGCGGCGTCGCCATCGCGGCCAACGACTCTGCCGTCTCGGTCGCCTGGACGCGCGCCACCACCACCACCGCGGGGGACACTCCGGGTGGCTGGTCTGTCTTCGCAGCACCGCTCGTAAATCCTTGAACTTCAATCACAAAGAGCCGCTACCCCTCGCAACAATCGACGCCGATATCGAAGGGGACGAGCCGCTGGGCCGCGGCGTCACCTTTCATGTGCTCCCCGACGGCCGGCGTCGCGCGGTGTTTGTCCCTCTCGCCGCACGCGGCGACCGCGTTCGGCTTGCGATCTTCGACCGGGGTAAGGAGCTGGAAGGGCGCGTTCTTGAACGCATTTCCGCCGGTCCCGACCGCGTCGTCCCGGTCTGCGAAGACCACGAACGTTGCGGCGGCTGCGATCTGCTCCAGCTCAGCGCCGCCGGGCAGGCGCACCGGCACCTGGCGGTCGCGAAAAGCGCGTTTGGCGACCTCCTTCAAGGCATCACGCCAACGATGCACCCGGCCCCCGTCGAGAGCAGCTACCGCGTGCGCGCTCGCCTCCACGCCCGTTTTGAGCGCAGTGGACGTAGCCAAAAACCAAAACTTTCCATCGGCTTCCACGCGCCACGCAGCCACACGATCGTCTCGCCGATCGAATGCCACGCGCTCCGGCCGGAGCTCGAGGCGGTCCGTCGCCAGCTCCCCGCGCTCCTTGTCCATCTCAACGGCGACGCGGAGATCTCGCTCGCGCTCGGCAAGAATCGGCGGCCAGTCCTGGCGATTCACCTCGAGAAGAGCCCCCATCCCGCCTTCCTCGCCCCCTTCGAAAAAGCAGTAATTGCTGGGGAAATCGACGGCGCCCAGGCGTTTATCGCCGGTTCTGCACGCCCCATGCAAGTCGGCGACGCGACGCCGCTCCTGGAGGGCCCCGACGGCGCCCCCCTCGAACTCGCCCCCGGCGGCTTCTCGCAAGCGTCCGAACCGGGGAATCGAGCGCTTGCCGCCCACGTGGCGGCGGTCGTCGACGAACGGGTTTCTGGCCCCGCGAAAGTGACTGAGCTCTATGCGGGCGCAGGAAACTTCACGATTTTGCTCGCAAAAAATGGGCGCAAGGTCACCACGTGGGAGGCCGATGGCGCCGCCGTCGAAGCGGCACGGCGAAATCTTCGCGCCCGTGGCGTCGCGAACGTCACCGTCAAAGCGGGGGACGCCGACCTCGCCCCCCTCGACCGTGGGCTCGCGGCCGTCGTCCTCGATCCGCCGCGCAAAGGCGCCTACTTGCGGATGCCGACGCTGAAAAGTGCCCGTCCGAAAACGATCGTCTACGTCTCCTGCGACCTCATCACGCTCACGCGCGACCTTCGCGTGCTGACGGAAGCTGGGAGCTATGGGCTCGAAAAGGTTGACCTTTTTCCACTTTTTCCCGGTACGAGCCACGTTGAGACCGTCGTCGTGCTTGCGCGAAACGACGAGTGACCGCCCCGACGCTTACGACCCTCGTCGCGCGCTCCCTAAAAAAGACAGCGTTTCCCAAGGGTTCACGACTGCTCGTCGCGGTGAGCGGCGGCGCCGATTCGACCGCCTGCCTTCACGCACTTCATCTGTTGCGCGAGCGCTTCTTCCTGGAACTGTTCGCCCACGGCGTCGATCACGGTCTGCGCGCCGAGGCGGCGGCCGAGCTTGATGCCGTTGCGAAATTTTCGGAATCATTACAGATTCCGTTCAGTCGCACCCAGCTAACGGTCCCTGCTGGCGGCGACCTTCACCGGCGCGCCCGGGACGCGCGCTACGAAGCGCTCGAAGGGGCCGCGGCGGCCGTCGGCGCGTGCGCGATTGTGACGGCCCACCACCGCGACGATCGCGCGGAGACCGTTCTCGAACGGCTTCTCCACGGCGCCCACCTGGAAGGCCTCGGGGTGCTGCCGATGCGCGATGGAAGTCGCTTCCGTCCGCTCATCGAGGCGAGCCGCGATGACGTCCTCGCCCATTGTGCGCGGCATCAATTGCCGTTTTCGGAAGACCCCTCGAACGACAACCGGCGCTTCCTTCGCGCACGCCTCCGGGCAGAAGTGCTGCCGGTCCTACGGGCGATTTCCCCCCAAGTTGATGCCCACCTCGCCGCGCTGGCGGACGACGTTTGCAGAAGAATTTCAGTCACTTCCACCAGTACGGTGCCGCTCAGCGCCGGCGCGCGACGCCGCATCAGCGAGGCGGTCGCCGCCGGTGCGAAGACGGTCCCGCTTCTCCTCGACGGCGGAATTCGGCGACGGTCGTTGTGGGGGGGGGCGCAGAAAAGATCCACCACCGCCCTCGAAAGCATCGCGAATAGCGACTATCGTGCCTAGAGGACGTTCCTACCTTCGCGCATTCTAGCGCCTGTCGTGATCCTGCCTCCCGATGCTGCCGTCGCAGCCCGAGGTCCCGTGAAGCCTTCGCACAAGACACTCCTGTTCTGGGCCGTCGTTTCCCTATTAATGTTAGGGATTTGGCAGCTCGTGACCAACAACCAAGGCAACCAACTCGTCCCCTTCAGCGAGTTCCTGGCCGACGTCCATTCGGGCAAGGTCGAAGCCGTCACGATCAAGGACACCGACTACAAGTACCAGCTGCGCAGCGCCGATCCGGCGAAGCCCCAGCTCGGCAAGCACGAAACGGTCGGCCCGATGCCGACCGACGCGCTCCTCGCCCAGCTGAAGCCGGACGCAACCGCAAAGACTGCGGATGGAAAAGAGATTCCGGCGCCGAAGGTCACCTTCGAGCGTGACGACCAGTCTCCGGCCCTGCTGACGTCGGTGCTGCCGATCATCGGCGTGGTGCTCCTCGGCTTCATGCTCTTCATGTTCATGCGCCAGCTCCAGTCGGGCGGCGGCAAGGCGATGAGCTTCGGCAAGAGCAAGGCCCGCCTCCTCTCGGAAGCGCAGAACAAGGTCACCTTCGCCGACGTCGCCGGCTGCGACGAAGCGAAGGACGAAGTCGAAGAGATCATCGCCTTCCTCAAGGATCCCAAGAAGTTCCAGCGCCTCGGCGGCCGGATTCCGAAGGGCGTCCTCATGGTCGGTCCCCCCGGCACCGGCAAGACGCTCCTCGCGCGCGCCGTCGCCGGCGAAGCGGGCGTCCCCTTCTTCAGCATCTCGGGCTCCGACTTCGTCGAGATGTTCGTCGGCGTCGGCGCAAGCCGCGTCCGCGACCTCTTCGAGCAGGGAAAGAAGCACGCCCCATGCATCATTTTTATTGATGAAATCGACGCTGTCGGTCGCCATCGCGGCGCCGGCGTCGGTGGTGGTCATGATGAGCGCGAGCAGACGTTGAACCAGCTCCTCGTCGAGATGGACGGCTTCGAGGCGAACGACGGCGTCATCATCGTCGCCGCCACCAACCGTGCCGACGTCCTCGACCCGGCGATCCTCCGCCCCGGTCGCTTCGACCGCCGCGTGACGGTCAGCCTCCCGGACGTCCGCGGACGCCAGGAAATCCTGAAAGTTCATAGCCGTCGGACGCCGCTGGATAAGAACGTTGACCTCGACGTCCTCGCCCGCGCGACCCCCGGCTTCTCGGGCGCCCAGCTCGAAAACTTGGTCAACGAAGCCGCGCTGTTGGCGGCCCGTCAGGACAAAGAAGCGCTCACCATGGGCGATTTCCAGCTCGCCAAGGACAAGGTCCTCATGGGTTCCGAGCGCCGCTCGCTGGTCCTCTCCGAGGAACAGAAGTGGGCGACCGCCATCCACGAGTCGGGCCATGCGATCATGATGATGATCAACCCGAAGCACGACCCCGTGCAGAAGGTCTCCATCATCCCGCGCGGCGCCGCGCTCGGCGTCACGATGCCGCTCCCCCGCGGCGACGTTGTAGGGCGCTCCAAGGAAGAATTCGAAGCAAAGATCGCCGCTTACCTCGGTGGTCGTATCGCGGAGGAGATCTTCTTTGGGCAGATCAACACCGGAGCAAGCAGCGACATCGCCGGCCTCACCGAGATCGCCCGCAAGATGGTCTGCGAGTACGGCATGAGCGAAAAGCTCGGCCCGCTCGCCTACGGTGGCGACGAAGGTTCGATGTTCGTCGGTCGGAGCAAGGATTACTCCGAGCAGACCGCCCGCGAAATTGACCAAGAAGTTCGGCGGATTGTCCAGGAGCAGTACGACCTGGTCCGCGGGACGCTGACCGAGAAGAAAGACCTCGTTGAAGCGATGGCAAAGGTCCTCATGGACCGCGAGACCATCGACGCGGAAGAAATCCAAGCGATTCTCGAGGGGCGCGAGCTCCCCGATCGCGAAAAGATCTTCATCCCGACTTACGCCGACAAGGAACGCGCGGCGAAAGAGAAGCGGAAGGCAGCAGCGATCTTCACGGCGCCGCCAAAGCCGGCCGCGACCTGACCGTTTCCTTGCCAGAAAACGTGCCCACCCTCACCCGGTGGGCCGTTTTCGTTTGTGCACCGAAGGGGGCATGCGTTGCGCGATTTTCAGCATTTCCGCGCGCAGGATTCGCAAGATTGCGTGCCGAATACGCAGCCTCACCTACCTCGTCGCTTCCCCTTGCGAGTGCCGCCGCAGAGGTTTAGGAGTCGCGCGCAAACTTGGAGGTTTCGGACCATGGCGACGAAGATTGCGATCAACGGATTCGGACGTATCGGGCGCTGCATCGTGCGGGCGCTGTTTGAACGCGGCATCACCGACATCGAGCTCGTCGCGATCAACGACCTCACCGACGCGAAGACGCTCGCGCACCTCTACAACTACGACACCGTCCACCGCCGCGCGGCGCACCGGGCGACCGTCGTCGACGGCGGCCTGGCGATCGATGGCAAAACCATCAAGATCACTGCCGAAAAAGACCCGGCGAACCTCCCGTGGAAGGACCTCGGCGTCGACATCGTCCTCGAATGCACCGGCCTCTTCACCGACCGCGAGAAGGCGGCCGCCCACCTCACGGCAGGCGCGAAGAAGGTTCTCATCAGCGCACCGGCGAAGAACCACGACAAGACGATCGTCCTTGGCGTGAACGACGGCGAGTACGACGCTGCGAAACATCACGTCATTTCGAACGGTTCCTGCACGACGAACTGCCTCGCGCCGGTCGCCAAGGTGCTCCACGACACCTTCGGCATCAAGCAGGGCCTCATGACGACGGTCCACTCGTACACGAACGACCAGGCGGTCCTCGACATCCCCCACCGCAAGGGGGACCTCCGCCGTGCCCGCGCCGCCGCCCAGAACATGATCCCGTCGTCGACGGGCGCTGCGAAGGCGCTCGCCGAAGTGCTCCCCGCCCTCAAGGGGAAGCTCGATGGTCAATCAATTCGTGTACCTACGATGGACGTGAGCGTCGTCGACCTCACCGTCGAGCTCGAGAAGCCGGCAACGAAGGACGCGATCCATGCGGCGATGAAGGCTGCCTCGGACGGGCCCCTCAAGGACATCCTCGCCTACACGGACGAGCAGCTCGTCTCCAGCGATTTCATTGGACATCCCGCCTCCTCGATCTTCGACGCGACCGTCACCCAGGTCATGGGCGACCGCTTCGTCAAGGTGATGAGCTGGTACGACAATGAGTGGGGTTTCTCGAACCGGATGATCGAGCTCGCCCAGCTCGTCGCGAAAGCCTGACCATGAACCAGGAAATCGCGAAGGAAACTGCCGCAGAAGAGGCTCCGAAGCCGGAGCGCTCCCCGCTGCTCGTCAACATCAAGTCGCTCAGCGATCTCGACCTCGAGAACAAGCGCGTCTTCATCCGCGTCGACTTCAACTGCCCCCTCGAAGACGGCAAAGTCAGCGACGATTCCCGCATTCGCGAAGCGCTGCCGACGATCAAGTTCGCGATGGCCGCCGGCGCGAAGGTCATCCTCGCCAGCCACCTCGGCCGCCCAAAGGGGAAGCCGACGCCGGAATTTTCCTTGGAGCCGTGCGCAGCCAAGCTCGCGGAACTCCTCGATATTGAGGTTCACCTCCCCGAAGACTGCATCGGCGACGCCGCGAAGAAGGTCATTTTTGACCTCCGCGGCGGGCAGGTCTGCCTCCTCGAGAACCTCCGTTTCCACGCGGAGGAAGAGGCCAACGACGAACAATTCGCGGCCCAGCTCGCTCAGCTCGCCGACTGCTACGTCAACGACGCCTTTGGAGCGGCCCACCGCGCGCACGCGAGCGTCCACGCCCTCGCGCGGATGTTCCCCCAGCGCGCCGCCGGCCTCCTCGTTGAGAAGGAACTCTCGTCCCTCGGCCGTGTGATCGCCAACCAGGCGCGCCCCTTCGTAGCCATCCTCGGCGGCGCCAAAGTCTCCGATAAAATTGAAGTCATCGAAGCTTTGCTCGGCAAAGTCGACGCGCTTCTCATCGGCGGCGCGATGGCGAATACCTTCCTCGCCGCCCAGGGACTCGACATGAAGCGCTCCCGCGTGGAAGCCGACAAGCTCCCGCTCGCGCGAACGCTCATGGAAAAGGCGAAGGCGCGCGGCGTCGCCCTGCTCCTCCCCGTCGACGTCGTCGCAGCGCCGACCCTCGAAGCAAAATCGGGGACCGTCGTCGCGACGAACGCACTCCCCGACGACGGCATGGCCCTCGACATCGGCCCCGCCACCACGCAAAACTTCGCCGCGCGCATTGCGGACGCGAAGACGATCTTCTGGAACGGCCCGATGGGTCTCTTCGAGAAGGCGCCATTTGCCGCAGGCAGCATCGGCGTCGCAAAGGCGATGGCGGCCAGCGAAGGCTTTACGGTGATCGGTGGCGGCGACAGCGCAGCGGCGGTCAAGGTCGCGGGTGGCGATATCGCTTCGAAAATCGACCACATTTCGACGGGCGGCGGCGCATCTCTCGAGCTTATCGAGGGGAAGAAGCTTCCCGGCATCGAAGTCCTTCGGAGCCTCCAGTGAATCCGAACCGACGTCCACTGGTCGCCGGCAACTGGAAGATGAACGCGGGCGGCGGCGAAGGCATGGCGCTGCTTGCAGACTGCATTCAGTTTGCCCGGCTTTTCCCGGCGGTCGAAGTCGCCGTATTTCCGCCCTTTGTGCTCCTCGCCTCCTGCTCGGCGGAGCTCCATGAGAGTGCGTCGGCGGGCGTTCACGTGTCGCTCGGCGGCCAGAACATGCACAATGCACCGAAAGGCGCGT
>JAAFHJ010000480.1 GCA_013298325.1 Myxococcales bacterium
CGCGTTGCCACCCTCGCCCTCGTCAGCGCGCTTCTCGGCTGCAGCAGCCCGACCGATAGCGGCTTTCAAGCCCGAGACGGAGGCCCCGATGGCGCCATTGAGCCGACGAATCCTGACGCGAATATCGACCTTCCCGATTCCGGGCCGGTCACGTCGGATACACCGATTGGCTCGATCAAGGGGAAGGCCTTCGCCCCCGACGGAATGCTTCCGCTCCCTGGCGCTGTTCTCTATCTGACGACGCAGCCACCGCCGGAGGGTCCCCGCGGTGCGATTTGCGACACCTGTATCGATATCACGACGCTGCCCGCCCACGCGACCTCGGCGATTGATGGCACGTTTGAGCTCCCGATTTTCAAGCCGGGAAAGCAGTACCTCGTCATTGAAAAGGGGCGCTTCCGTCGGGTACGCCAAGTAGATTTGCGGGACGGGCTCAACGCGGTGGCGACGGAGATCACGTCGATTCCTGGCCGCAACGATCCCGCCGTTGGAGACTACGCGCCGAAGGTATTGGTGGTGCCGACGAGCATCGCAACCTTCGATAATGTTCAGAATACGCTACGTTCTTTGAACTTCGATTTCGAGGCACAGACCGGCGCCGTCGCCGATGCCACCATTCGCAGCAAGACGAAGATGAAGGAATATTCGTTCGTGTTCCTGCCTTGCGGAACGAACGATCAAGAGACCTGTGTCGACCCGACGGCCCTCGATGGGGCGGTCAAGAGCACCCTCGTCGACTATGTGAAGTCGGGGGGGCGCCTCTATGTCACCGACTACGCCTACGAATACGTCCGTCAGGGGTGGCCGAAGCACATTCACTGGTACAATACGCCGGTAAATGACGCGACGACAAGCGCTGGAAATGGTTGCGACCGCACGGAAATCAAGCGCGCAGGGACGTGGATGGATCCGGGACTCAAACAGTGGATGGGCGTCGTCGGCAACAACCCCAATGGCGAACAGCTGACCGGAATCTATACGACTATTGAAGGGGTGAATCCGGTCACGGGTGAGAGTCCGACGGGCGCTTCCATTTCCATCACTCCGAAGATCTGGGTTGCCGCCAACGGGAAGCCGAGCACTGTGACCTTCCCCGATCGGTGCGGACGGGTGCTCTTCAGCACCAACCACACCGACGGCGCCCAGAGCGGGGCGCTCCTCGCCCAAGAAAAAGCGATCGTCTACACCCTTCTTGAGGTGAGCACCTGCATCCTCGGCAACGTGGACAAGTGACCGTTCGCGACCGCAAGCGGACGCAGAGTCCCGTGCGAAAGACCAACTTCGACGTGGCGACCTCCTAGGAAGGTTCGCTAAGCGGGCATCCATGGCCGTCGAGATTCTTTCGCCCCGAGAAATTGAAAAGTTGCGCGTCGCTTCCCAGGTCGCACGCGCGACGCTGCGCGGTGCGGGTGCGCTTCTGAAGCCGGGGCTGACCGCGGCGGAGATCGACGCGTTCATCCGCGCAGACACCGCGCGCGTCGGCGGAACGCCGAGCCAACTCGGCTACCACGGCTTCCCAGCGTCGGTGTGCGTGAGCCGGAACGAAGTGATTTGCCACGGAATTCCGACGGAAAAGGTCGTGTTTTCCGACGGAGACATCGTCAATCTCGACGTCACCACGAAGCTAAATGGCTTCCACGGCGACACGAGTGAGACCTTCTTCGTCGGCACCCCGTCGCCGGAGGCTCGCCATCTTGTGGAGAGTGCCCGTCGCGCCCGCGACGCTGGGATCGCCGTCGTCCGCCCCGGCGCCACGCTTGGCGATATCGGGTTTGCGATTCAGGAGGTCGCGCGGGCGGCCGGCTGCACGATTGTTCGCGAATTCGGCGGCCACGGTATCGGCCGCAACATGCACATGGATCCCCACGTCTCCCATTTCGGCGCACGTGGCGCCGGCTTGAAGCTGCGC
The DNA here is from genome assembly GCA_013298325.1 of Myxococcales bacterium. Taxonomy (GTDB): domain Bacteria; phylum Myxococcota_A; class Polyangia; order Polyangiales; family Polyangiaceae; genus JAAFHJ01. Next base: position 1,910 of record JAAFHJ010000480.1, read on the forward strand.
GCCGGCATGGCGTTCACGATCGAGCCGATGCTGAACCTCGGGGGCGCCGACATCAAGGAGCTCGCCGACGGCTGGACCATCGTGACTGCCGACGGAAAGTGGTCGGCCCAGTGTGAGCACACCGTCGTCGTGACGGCGACCGGGGTGGAAGTCCTCACCCGGGACCCGGACGATTCCCCCATGTTTTCGAGCTAATCGGGCGCACGCCCTCCGATGGTAGCGACTCCGTTCGGCCCCTTCGAGCTCCCCGGCGGCGATCCCATCGCCCTCGGCGCGCTCCTCGCGGTGGTGCCACTGCTGGTCGTGAAGCCGTGGAAAGCGTCGAAATCCCCTCGCAATTTTCTGGTTGCGTGCGCGGTTAGTGCGATTGTCTTGTCGCGCCTCTATTTCACGGCCTACCTGCGGGGCGGCCCGCGGATCATCGACGCTGCGGCGTACACCTTCCAAGCACGGACGTTCGCGAGCGGTGCCGTCGCGTTCGCCAGTCGCGCCCCGCTGGCCGCGACGTTGGGCCGCTTTGTGGTCGCCACGCCGGACGGCCGTCTCGCAGGGATTTTCCCGCCCGGCTGGCCGCTGGTGCTCGCGATCGGGCATCGCCTCGGCTTGCCAAACCTGGCTCCGCTCGCCCTCGCGGGGGCGCTCCCGCTCGCAACCTACGCAGTGGCGCGAAAGTTCGCGCGGGGAGCCGGGGACGATCGCGGTCCAAGGCTCGCAGCGCTCCTCGTCGTGCTCTCGGCGCCGCTCCGTTACTTCGGGGCAGAACCGATGGCCCACGGGCTCTGCGCTCTATTGATTCTCCTTTTTTTCTGGGCACTTCCGACGGGAGCCGCCGCGACCGAAGCTCGCAACCGCCCGCTCGCGTTGTCGGCCACCGCGGGACTCGCCGTCGGCGCCCTCGCAACCACCCGTTTTGCCTCGGCGTTTGCCCCGGCGGCCCTTCTCGCGGTGGCACTCCTCAGCAGGCGTACGACGCGAACATTTTCCCACGCGTTCGCGGCGTTCGCCGGGATCGCGGTGCCGCTCGCCCTGCTGTTTGGCTATCAATACCGCGTCACCGGCGACGCCTTCCGCCCCGCACAGAGCGTCTACTACGCGCTCACCGACGGTCCGGTCGGCTGCTTCCGCTACGGCTTCGGCCCTGGGATCGGCTGCCGATTCGAGCACGGCCCCTTCGTCGCCGCACGCCTCCCCAACGGGTACTCCGCCGCCGCCGCCCTCGGGACGACGGCGCGACGCCTCGCCCTCCACCTCGGCGATCTCGGGAATCAGGAATTCACCGGCGTCTTGACCCTTCTCGCAGTCGTCGCCGGCCTCCGCGCGCGTGGGCGACGCCTCCTTGGTGCCCTTCCGCCGCTCCACGTCGTCGCCTACGCCCCCTTCTATTTTGACGGAAACTACCCGGGTGGCGGCGCACGACTTCTCGCAGATGTCCTCCCCGTCGAAGCAATTCTTCTCGGTTTGTGGGCCGTCGAAACGGCGCCGTTGTTTCGTTTGAAAGGCCTCGATGCACGTCATCCGGCGGCGATTTTCAGCGCAGCGCTCGTCGTTGCGTCGCTCGTCGGATTCACGTTTCACGGCTCGGCAGCAGCCCGAATGCTCCGTGATCGGGACGGCGGAAGGCCCGCGTGGACGGAAGCGAACGAGTCACAATCGCTCGTATTTACGTCACAATTCCCTCAAGAAACCACACTCACGTTCGTCGACGGGGACGCCGCGTTTTTGCTCGCGAATGACCCCATGCATCCTGCACGTATCGTCGCCAGGGCGAGCGCTCCGCGCGGCGGCGACGACCGGCCTACCTGGGCCCTTCTTGGCCGTCCGCCGACGCTGCTCGACCGGGACAATCTGCTAACAAACCAAAGTTTTATGCCGCTCGACGACCGCGCGAGCTTCGCGTGGTCGGGCACCGCGCTCTGGCCCCTTCGCGCCGTCGAAAATGGTTACGGATTTCCGCGTTGGGACGACGGGCCCGCCGGCCTCGCACTCCACCGGCAAGGGGCTGCGCCGCTCGTCGCGACGGTCACGTTTGTCGACCAGATACGTGCATGTTCCACCTATTTGGTGACGTTTTGGGGGGCGAATTTTGGCGCGCTGGCGGTCAGCGCTTCCGAAGACGACAAAGATTTCACCGAGGACGATTCGAGGTCTCCTCGCGACGTGCGACGGTTTCGCGGCGACATCCGAGCGCTGAAACCGCACAAAAAAGGCGACTTCAGCGAAATCTCCCTTCGACTACGCTCCGCGATCGAACACGTACGGTTGGTCGGAATCTCGTCAGAACCGTGCACA
>JAAFHJ010000481.1 GCA_013298325.1 Myxococcales bacterium
AGCGACGGCACCGGTGCGATCTGCCCGGCGAGCTCGGCGAGGACCCGCGTCCCGCCGGAGCCGCGGTTGGCGCGGAGGATCGAGAGGGCGGCCGGCTTCGCAAGGAGGGCGCGGATGTCGCCGACTGTGACAAAACTTGGGTTTTTGATGCGCCGCGCCCGCTGGGAAGGCTGGAGCGGAAGCGGCTGGCCGGCATCGAGGCGACCGCCGCGGACGAGAACGCCGTCGATCTTTCGGGCGCGCGACCCAAGCGTGCAGAATACACCGGCATCGACGAGCGCCGGATCGACGAGCGTCTCGCCGGAGCGCGCGAGGGTGGCCAGGGCGATGACGCGAGCGGTCGTCTCGCCAAAATGGAGGCCGCCGAGCGCTCGTACTGGAATTCCAGGCCCTTGCGAGACGGCGCTGGAGAAGGGGACCTCGCCGCGACCGGTCTCTTCGCCCGTGCGTAGGAGGGCGACGACCGCTTCTGGCGTCGCTTCGGGGAAGGCAAACACGACGGCCCGCCCGCCCCCGCCGACGACGCTGGCCCCCGCTCCGAGGACGCGTCGCGCGAGAAGATCCAGGCGCACGTCCGGCGACCGCCCTGTCGGGCGCTCCCATTCGGTCGCAGCGAGCGCGAAGGCGCAGTACCAGCCGTTCTTCAAAACCGATCTCCACCGAAAGCGAGCCCCCTCTTGTGAAGGGGGCTCCACCCATTCCATCGCACGCTCAGATGCGAATTCGCTTCTTCAGGGCCTCAAGCTCATCGTCGATTTCGGTCTTCCCACCGGCGACGCCCCCGTCCCCTTTTTCCAGGGCGCGGAACTTCGCGTCGAGGTCCCGATCACTCGGACCATCTTTGAGGGCCGCTTCGACTTCCGCCATCGCGAGGCCTTCCTGTTCACGCCCTTCGATCTTCTCTTCAAGCGCTTTGAAGTTCGCGAAAGCCGAGCCGCCGGAGCCGTTTTCGTCGGCCTGGCGCGTCTGCTGGGCGCGGGAGACGAGCGTCCCTTTGCGCATGGAAAGCTCTTCGTGCTTCGCTTCCATCCGCTCAAGTTCCGCCTTCAGCTTCAGCGCATGATCGCGAGCTTCCAAGCGGGCCTTTTCCGCATGGTCGGCCTCGGTGCGGGCGCGCTTTTTCTGTTTGAGCGCTTCGCGGGCGAGCGCTTCATCGCCGGTGCGGAGGGCGAGCTCGGCGCGTTTGTCCCACTTCTCCGCTTCCGCTTCGAGGTCGGCGGAACGCTTCTTCAGCTGCTTGTCGACGGCGACCGCCGAGACGACCTCCTGCCGAGCCGCTTTGAGCTGCTCCTTCATTTCGTCGAGGGAGAGATGGACGAGCTTCTCGTCATCTTCCGCTTTGTCGAGCAACGAGTTGACGTTGCTCGAGATCACCTTCCCCATTCTGTCGAAGATGCCCATGGTGGCGGTAGGATAGCCGAGCGGGCGCCCCGCCGAGGAGAAAGAACGATGCCGACATGCAAAGAGTGCAACGACGAGGTCGACGCCCTCGTCACGGTGAAGGTCGACGGCAAAGCCAAGAAGCTCTGCGAGGACTGCGCCGACCGGGCCCGGGAGGCGGCGGAGATCGCCGAGGCGAGTGAGTCGGTCGTCCAGGGGATGATGGGCTTCAAGGGAAGACGCTAGACAAGCGGTCGACAAAACGAAAACGCCGCCGGCACTACTGTGCGCCAGCGGCGTTTTCCTCGTTCTTCGCGACGAACGCGAGAAACGCGAGGAAGAGCGGCGAAATCAGCGATTCATGATGTGGATCGCGTGCCCCATCGCGTGCATCGACGCTTCCATCATCCCTTCGCCGAGGGTCGGGTGGGGGTGGATGGTGAGGCCGATGTCGTCGAGGAAGGCGTGCATCTCGAGGGCGAGTGCCCCTTCGGAGATGAGGTCGGTCGCCGAGGGGCCGACGATGTGGATCCCGAGGACCTTCTTGTTGGCGTCGGAGATCACCTTGATAAATCCGTCGGTTTCGCTGACGGCGAGGGCGCGGGCGAGCGCCGAGAACGGGAACTTGCCGACCTTGATCGTGAGCCCCTTCTCCTTGCACTGCTGCTCGGTGAGGCCGACGGTCGCGACCTCCGGGTCGGTGAAGATGGCGCCGGGGATCCCGACCCAGTCCTTCGCCGACTTGTGGCCGGCGATGACTTCTGCAACGACTTCGCCCTCTTTGCTCGCCTTGTGGGCGAGCATCGGCTGCCCGCTGACGTCGCCGATTGACCAGATGTTGGGGACGTTGGTGCGGCCGACGATGTCGCTCGGGACGAAGCCGCGCTCGACCTTGACGCCGATCTCTTCGAGACCGAGGCCGGCGCCGTTCGGGCGCATGCCGACGGCGACGAGGACGACGTCGCAGACGACCTGCTCGGTCTTTCCGCCGACTTCGATGTTCACGGTGACCGAGCCGTCGGCGTTCTTCACGTGGCCGAGCGCCTTGGCGCTCTTGAAGAACTTCGCGCCGTGCTTCGCCATCTTGCGCTCGACGACGGATGCGACGTCGGGATCGACGCCGGGGAGCACCTGATCGGCCATTTCAACGACGGTCAGTTCGGCGCCGAAACGCTGATAGACGCCGCCGAGTTCGAGGCCGATGACGCCGCCGCCGATGACGACGAGGCGCTTCGGGATCTCGGTGAGGCTGACCGCCTCTTTGGCGCCGATGATCTGCTTGCCGTCGAACTTGAAGGTCGGGATCTCGACGGTCGTCGAGCCGGTCGCGACGACGATGTTCTTCGTCGAGAAGCGCTTCGTGGTGCCGTCGGCCGCGCGGACCTCAACGGTGTTTTTGTCGACAATACGGGCATTTCCCGCTTCGAGTTCGACGCCGTTGCCGCGGAAGAGGCCGCGGATGCCGCCGGTCATCTTCTTGACGATGCCGGCCTTCCACTCCTGCATCTTCGTCGGCTCGACGGAGACAGACCCTTCGAGCTTCAGCCCCATCGTCCCCGCGATGTGGAACTTTTCGTAGGTGTGGCTCGCCGCGATCAGCGCCTTCGAGGGGACGCAGCCCCAGTTCAAACAGACGCCACCGACCTCCTCTTTTTCCACACAGAGGACCTTCAGCTTCAATTGGCCAAGGCGGATCGCACAGACGTACCCGCCGGGACCGCCGCCAATGACGATGGCGTCGTAGGTTTTGTCGCCGGGCAACGCTTCGGAGGGATTCGATTGGGTGCTCATAGGGTTCCTTGCGCGCCGTCTTAGTGCGCTTCAATCGCCGCGAGAAGGGCCTGTTGAGTAGGGCCCGCGATTACCGGCTACCGACGCAGAGGACGGTGCCGACGTTCACAAAGCGCGTGGTCGCGTCGTTTCCCGTGCAGGCTGCATCGATCTCCGCGCGCTTGGCCGCGAGGGCGGCGCCGCAGGGGGATTTTGGCGCGAGCACGACCGGCGCGCAGGCGCCGAGGGGGCCGGCACCGTCTTCGTCGAGGGCGGCGGCCCGCTCGCAGGCGCCGAGTTCGCCGCTGTCGCAGGTCGCGCAGGTCCCAAGGAGGCAGTCGCTCTCCTGGGCAAACGCATCTCCGCAGCCTTCGGGCACCCCCGCGACGGCGCCGAGGAGCACCGCCTGGCAGGCTTCGACGTCGGGCCGGAGGAGCGTGCCGCGCACCGCGATCGCCGGGCGGAGCGGGAGGCCGTCGCCGTCAAAGCGATTTGTGGAATACATGCATTCCGTGCATGCCGTCGACGCGCCGACACCATCGCAGGCGGCTTGGGACGCATTTGCGCCGATGCACGCGGCGGCGAGCTGAGCGACCTCCCCCGCCGTGCAGGCGCCTGGCGTCGCAGCGGCGATGCTCCCGGAAGGGCCCGGCGCCGGTGCCGCGGCGGCGGCGTAGCAGGCCGGCGTGCCACCACCATCGACGCTGCCATCGGCGGAGGAAGATGCATCCTGCACGCTTCCCCCTTCGAGCACGACGGTACCGCCATCGTTCCCGGTCTTCGGCTCTTCATCGACGTCGCCACCACACCCGGCGGCCGGAGCGAACAGTGCGACGAGGGCAAAAGGGGCTGCGAAGAGGGCAAACGAAGGCGAGGCGCGCATGGCGGCGTCCATGACACACCTACGCTTACATGCCTACCTTCTTGGCGGCGCGCCCCTTTCGTGGACTAGGGGACCGGGTCCGGGGTGACCGTAAACGGCTCCCCGGGACCAAGTTTCGCGAGGTTGATTCGTGCGACGTTCCCTTGCGAGTACGTC
>JAAFHJ010000482.1 GCA_013298325.1 Myxococcales bacterium
ACGGGGACGATCGCTCCGGCGAGCGTCGCCGTTGCGTAGAAGAAGGTGCACGGAATCGGCGGCACCTTCTCGCCGAAGCCGAAGAGGATCACCCAGAGGGAGAGGCACTCCAGCGACCAGGCGACCACCGACAAAAGCCCCGGAATAATAAGATTTTTTGGCGCGAGAAGCACCGAAAGCGAGGCATGGGCCTCACGTGCCTTGGGGGCGATCTTCGCGCCAAACGGGAGCTTCTCGACGATGCCAATCAAAAACATCGAAAGCGGCTCGGAGGCGATCGCCGCCACGATCGTGAAGACGAGTGCGCCCCCTACGCCAGCCCAGAGGAGGCCGCCGGGGATGCCGAAAGAGCCGACGACGATGAGGATCACGATGCCGAGGACGTCGGTCACGCGCTCGGCGAGGACGATCGGAGCTGTACGGGCGACGGGGATGCCGAAACGGTCGTGGAGGACGACCGACTTGTACGCTTCGCCGACTTTTCCGGGCGTGATCGTGAGGACAAACCCGGAAAGATAGGCGAGGAGGCTATCGAACTTCGGAACCCCGCGAACGTCCAGCTTCGCCAGGTAGAATTCCCATTTGAGGAATCGCAGCAGGTAGTTCCCAAGGGCCAGTGCGCACGCTGCGGCGAACGTCCACCAATGGAAGGTTTCCAGCGCGCCGCGCATCTTCCCGAGACCGGTATAAACCGAGAACCCGAGGTAAATGAGCACGGTTACAAGGATGAAACCGATCGCTTTCCCCAACGGGGATTTTTTCGGCGGTTCGGCGGCCGTTTCGGTCAGGGCGTGCTCGGTTTTTTGCGCAGGGGATTCCATGAGAAGCGTCGCGCGAGGTAGCCCAGGACGAACAGAACAGCCACCGCCATCAACAGGCCGAAGTGCCAAGGGCGCGCTTCGTACTTCCCGCGACGGAGGCCCGGCTCGGGGCGCGTCACAACCTCTTCGATCGCCGGCGCCGACGAGACCGCGGCCGCCTGGGAATTTCCTGGCGGTGGCGTCGCAAGCGACGGCAAGGCTGCGGCAGCAGAGGCGGACGGGGAGGGGACCGGGGCAGGCGGCGTTTGCAACATAGGGGATCGACGGCGAAGGCTCCGCGGGACGCCTTTACACAGGACGCTACACCGTGAAAGAACCTCGCGCCGATGAATCCCATTGATGCGGGCGCGCCGAACGGAGACTTCGATGACGTCGCCCTCCTCGCGAAGGCGGCCCAAGCGCGAAAGCGCGTGGAAGATGCGGTCGCGGTGCGTGTCGTCGGCCAGCACGAAACGCTGGAAATGATGCTCGTTGCGCTCCTTGCGCGCGGTCACGCGCTGCTCGTCGGCGTCCCCGGTCTCGCAAAGACGCTCCTCGTCTCGACCCTCGCCGAAGCGCTCGGTCTCTCCTTCGGTCGCGTGCAGTTTACACCGGATCTCCTTCCGGCCGACATCACCGGCACCGACGTTCTCCAGGAGGAGGAGGACGCCCACGGCAACCTTCGACGGAAGCTCAAGTTTCTCCCGGGGCCGCTCTTTCACCACCTCGTGCTGGCCGACGAAATCAACCGCACGCCGCCGAAGACCCAGGCGGCGCTCCTGCAAGCGATGCAGGAACGGACGGTGACCGTCGGCACGACGACGCATATTTTGCCGAATCCTTTTCAGGTGTTCGCCACGCGCAATCCCATTGAGCAAGAGGGGACGTACCCGCTCCCCGAGGCCCAGCTCGATCGCTTCCTCCTCGAAATCCACCTCGGCTACCCGACCGCCGTGGAAGAACTTGAGATTGCGCGGCGGACGACGTCCGAGGCGGTCGGCACCGTCGACAAGGTCCTTGGTCGCGACGAGCTCGTCGCCCTCCAGCGCCTCGTGCCGCGGATCCCCGCGACGGAAGAAGCGATTCAATTCGCTGTGAATTTGGCGCGTGCGAGCCGCCCCGGCGATCGCGGTCTCCCGAGCGATCTTGCCCCCTACGTCCGGTTTGGCGCCGGTCCGCGCGGCTCGCAGGCGCTCGTGCTTGCGGCAAAAGCGCGCGCCGCGCTGCGCGGGGAAGCGGCCGCCGATATCGACGACGTGAAGGCGCTCGCCCTCGGCGTCCTCCGCCACCGCCTCGTGCTTTCCTACCGGGCCGAGGCGGAGGGGGTCAGCGATGCCGACATCGTCGCGCGCCTCATCGCAAGCGTTCGCGTGTAGAATACCGCCAAATCGTTGCAGCACCAACGAACGCGTCCGTCCGCGAAGCGGGAGACGGCGCGGAGGTCTCCACGAATGCCTTCCAGCTTCGTTCCCCCTGCAAATAGAGCGGCGCCGTGAGCTTCCCGCTTCCCAGTGTCGCCGCGCTCGTGCAGAGTGCGCGCATGGGCGCCGCCGAAGAGAGCAAGGTCCGCGACGACGCCCCAGCCAAGCTGCGCGACGACGACGCGGCCGACGGGGCGACAAAATCGGCCCCAAAGCCAGCGAACGGCGACAAGCCGTCGAGCGGCCTTGAGGCGCTCGCCGTCGACCGTGAAAAGCGCCGTGGGAAGGACTCCGAGCCGCCGTCCGACCGCGAAAGCGAACGCGAGGAGAAACGCGAAGAGCGCGTTTCGGAGAAGGTCGAGCGCACCGAGAAGGGGGACCGCGAGCGAGAACGCGGCGACCGCCCGGAAAAGCTGGAAAAGAAAGAGGAAAAGAGCGAACGGTCCGAAAAGATCGAGCGCGCCGAAAAGGGGGAGCGGGTCGAGAAGGGCGAGCGCCCCGACAAGACCGACAAGACCGAAAAAGCCGAGCGCCTCGAGCGTATCGAGAGGCGCCGGGAGCGGGCGATCGAGTCCTACGAGTTCGAGATCCCGTCGATTCCGCTGCCGGCCCCGTCGGGCCCCTGGAAGAGCTACAAAGAGAGCGTCGCGAGCCTCGCTGCCCGCATTGTCGAAGCGCAGCGGCCGATTCGCGTGCTTCAGTCGATTCGTTGGGATAGCGCCGTTGAGGAGCAATTCTTCAAGGGGAAGTGCCGCGAACTCCCGAAGGTCGGTCCTGACCACTATCTGCGCAATGATCTCGGGTTTGATCCGAAGGCGAAAGCGGAGGAATTCGAAGAGATTGCCCGCGATATCGACCGCGATCTCGGCGAAAGTGACGCGATCGGTGACATCATGCAGCGGACCGCCCTCGAATACCGAGACACGGTTCGGATGCTTGCCGTACGCGGGACGCCCCACTTTTACGCATTTGCGCGGCGTCTCTACGGGTCGACCAACGACACATTTCCGGACGGCAAGACGACGGTCAAAGACCTCGGTCATATGCTGTACGACATCCTCACAAACGTGGATGAGCGGGCCCTCGGCCTCGGAATGGAACGGACGATCCCTGCGCCGGAGGCGGCCGCGGAACTCAACAAACGCTTCGCGAATTACTTCGGGGACGACACGGTGCGCGTCGCCGTCGACGACGACATCGTGAGCGATGCTGCCGCCGGCAGCGATTACGTAAAGGTTCGCTCGGGGGCGCTCTTCTCGCCCCGCGACATCGACATCCTCGAAGCCCACGAGGGATGGGTGCATGTTGCAACTTCTCTCAACGGCCAGGCGCAGCCGGTCGCAAAGTGGCTCTCGAAGGGGCCGCCGCGGACGACCGCTGTCCAGGAGGGGCTCGCCGCCCTCGTCGAAATTTTCACGTTTCGCACCTACCCGCGCCGTGCCCGCAAGCTCGTCGACCGCATCCTCGCCGTGAATAAGGCGGAAGACGGGGCGAACTTCCTCGATGTCTTCGAGTGGTATCGGACCGAAGGCTACGAAGAGGACGAGTGCTTCCAGAACACCGTCCGCGTCTTCCGCGGCGGCGACGTGGAAGGCGGGGCCCCCTTCACCAAGGATGCCTGCTACTGCAAAGGAATTGTGTTGAATTACGCGTTCTTGCAGAGCGCGGTTCGCCACAATCGTACCGATCTCGTCCCCTATCTCTTCGCCGGCAAAGTCGCTCACGAGGACGTCCCGGTCCTCGCGATGCGGGTGAACGACGGCGTCGTGAAGCCACCGCGCTACGTGCCGCCGATGTTCCGCGACTTGAGCGGCCTCTCGATTTGGATGGCTTTTTCGAGCTTTTTTTCGAAGCTTCGCGGCAACGAGATGCTCGAGTATTACGGGAAGCTCTTCAAACGGGCCGGGTGACGATTTCCCCCGCGATTTTCTGAATCTGCTAGGAAGCCGGCTCCCGCGGGAAGG
>JAAFHJ010000484.1 GCA_013298325.1 Myxococcales bacterium
TGGGTACTTGCGCGGGCGGCACCCAAACGTTGGGCGCAAATTTGAAGCGAGTTTGAGCGTGTCGGCTCCGTCGGCAATCGTGGCGGCGAGCTGAACGTCTGCGGTAGATCTAGCGGAAAACGGCGCCGGTTGGGTCGGGTGCCGACCAGACGGGGTGCATTCATCGAGCCACAGCCGGATTCTTTGCCGAGCGCGTCAAATCGCGCCCGCGGTTTGGGGTTGTTCTGATACGCCACCGATCTGATGCGTTCTCTCTATCTCGCCCATGCGGGGATGACCGAGCCGCTCGGTCGCTCCCAAGTTCTTCCCTATCTCGTCAGCCTTGCGCGCGCAGGTGTTGAGATTCATATCGTCTCGTTCGAGCCCGCCGCAACGACGGAAGACGCAATTGAACAAACGGGGGCTTTTCTTCGCCGTGAGGGAATTCGCTGGTCCCCCGGCTTTCGAAGCCCGGCCCACGGTCTTCTCACGAAGGTGCGGGAGGCGAGCGATGGCGTGCTTCGCGGGCTTCGAATCGCCTTGAAGGAACGACCGGACATCGTCCACGCGCGGAGCTACCTCCCGGCAGCCGTGGCCGACGTCCTCGCGACCTCACTTCCGCGAACGAAGCTCCTGTTCGACTGCCGAGGCATGCTCGGTGATGAGTACGTCGACGTCGGACATTGGACGAAAGACCGCGTCGAATACAAACTCCTCAAGCAGGTGGAGCGTCGACTCTTTCGTCGGGCCGACGGGGTCGTTGTTCTCACCAAGAAGCTTGCGGCGCATCTTCGTCAGGCGGGCGTGTTTGGGGCGAAGACCCAGGTGCAAGTGATTCCTTGCTGCGCCGATCTCGACCGCTTTTCAACGCGCGAAAATGATCGGGCGGAAGCGCGCGCGTCCTTCGGAATTTCGCCCGACAGGCTCGTCTGTTTGTATTCCGGCTCTCTTGGGACGTTCTACCGCGAAGACGACATGGCGCACTTCTTCGCCGAACTTCGTCGGGTACGCCCCGATGCGCTGTTTCTTGCGCTAACACGGGATGATACGACGAAGCTGCGTGCCGCTCTTTCTGCGCGCGGCGTCCCCGCGGACGCGTTCATGACGCGGAAGATTGCCCCCGAAGCGATGGGGAAAACGCTCCTTGTTGGTGATATCGGACTCTCGTTTATCATTTCGAGTTTTTCGAAAATGGGCTCTAGCCCAACGAAAGTCGCTGAGTACTTCGCCGCGGGAATGCCCGCTGTGCTCAATGGGGATATTGGCGATCAGGGGGATCTCTCTTCTGAAGCGGAGTCCGCCGTCGTCGTCAATGACTTCTCCGCCGCTTCGATCGCGGCCGCCGTTTCGGGCATTCTCCCGCTTGCGGAGCAACCGTTTTCCCAGCGTTCCATCAAGACACGTGCCTCCGCCGAGCGCCACTTCAGTCTCGCGACAATCGGTGGGCCCCGCTATCGAGCGCTGTACGAGGCACTTGCGTTTGGTCGTCCGCTTGGTTGATGGCGCGCGGTGCCTCCGTCGCGGTTGCCTTCGCGAAAAATCGCTCATCCTCCGGCGAGTCGGGTATGTTGCTTTCCTGAAATGACTGTTGATGCGCCCCAACTCCCCGGGGGGGCGCCTACGGAAATCGAAGTCGGGAATTGTCCCCAAGCTCTGCTGAAGGTTGCCTTCGAATGTGCGGCATTTTTGGTGCGGTGTTTCTCCAGAACGGCAACTTCCCTCGCGGCGCGGCGGTGGACGTGGATGCTGCGCTCCGTGCCCTTGAGCACCGCGGTCCCGACTACGCGGGACGGTGGCGTTCGGACGACGCCGCTTTCGGGCATACACGCCTCTCCATCGTCGACCTCTCGCCCGCGGGGCATCAGCCGATGGTCGCCACCGACGCGTCGGTGGTTGTCCTCCTCAACGGAGAAATTTATAACTTTAGAGAACTTCGCGACCAGCTTGCCGAAGCGGGGCATTCGTTCCGGTCCCGGAGCGACACGGAGGTTGTTCTCGAAGGGTATCGAGAGTGGGGGATCGATGTCGTTCAGCGCCTCGACGGGATGTTTGCGATCGCCATCTGGGACGTTCGCGAGAAACGCCTTCTACTCGCCCGAGATCGTGTAGGAAAAAAGCCTGTATTCTACACCGAGCCTGGGGCTGGGCAGGCGCTCGCGTTTGCGTCGGAAACGGACGCACTTTTCGCGGCCGGAATCCCGTGTGAGCCCAATCTGGCCGCATTCCCAAGTGTTTTTTCGGGTGGCAGCGTTCGCGCGCCCGCTACGATGTACCACGGCATCGCGCAACTGCCGCCTGCGCACCTCATGGTCGTCAACGAGCGCGGCTTGCAGGAGATCCGTCGCTACTGGAGCCCGCCCTTCCATGCTCCGCGCTTGTTCATTGACGAGGAAGAAGCAGCGCGGGAAGTTCGTCGTCTGGTCGATGCCGCCGTCGAGCGTCGAATTCAGGCCGACGTGCCGGTGGGGGCCCTGCTCTCGGGCGGGGTCGATTCGACGATTACTGCTGGGGTGATGGCGCGCGCGATCGGGTCACGACTCCACACGTTTGCCGTGGGGTTTTCGGGGGATTCGCGCTTTGACGAGACGAGCTACGCGCGCTTAGCTTCCTCGCGCTTCGGAACCGAACATCACGAATTGATTCTTGAACCATCGTCGTTTGCGTCGCTCCCGCGTCTCGTCGAACTGCACGATGGGCCGTTTGCCGACGCATCCGCGATTCCAATGGCCGCGATCGCCAAGCGCGCCAAACAGACCGTGACAGTCGCTCTTTCGGGCGACGGCGGCGACGAAGTCTTTTGTGGGTATTCCCGTTTCGTCTATGCAGAAGCCTCCGAGCGAACCCCGCGGTTCCTTCGAGATTTCGGTGCGCAAATCGCGCGCCTTTCGGAGGCGGGCGAGGGGAGCACGGCGATCGGCGCACGTGCCGCGCGTGCCGTCCGGAAGGCGCAGCTCCCGACCGGCGACCTCCTGCTTTCGTGGTGCAATATCTTTGCGTTCGACCTCGATCGCCTGTTCCGTCCCGAGGTCGCTGCAGCGATCGACACCTTCGGGCCGCGCCGCTCGGTAGCTTCGCTCGTCGCAGCGAACCCCGGCGCCACACAACTGGCCGGGATTCTCGCCTATAATTTTGAGACGTACCTTCCGGACGACCTCCTCCTCAAGGCCGACCGCGCAAGCATGCTCCACGCCGTCGAACTCCGGTCGCCCTTTCTGGACCGCGCAGTCATTGATTTTGCGGCGCGACTGCCTGATCGCCTCCTCCGCCGTGGGCTCGCGACGAAGTGGATTTTGAAGCGGGCGTATGAGGATCTGATCCCGACGGAAATCGTTCACCGCGCAAAGATGGGCTTCGGCGTGCCGCTTGTGACTTGGCTGAATGGTCCGCTGCGGAGCATGGTCGAGGATTCTTTCGCCGATTCGAGCCCGATCTGGGATTACGTCAGTCGCGATTTCGTCCGCAAGCTCCTCAAAGAGCAGCAAGAGGGGCGCGCCGATCACGGGTTACGCGTTTTCCTCCTCTTGACCTTTCATATCTGGCTCACCGGGCTCCAGAAACGTCGTGCGGCGCCCCCCGCGCTCCGCTACGGTGCGGTCCTCTGACGATGCGGCGCTGGACTCGGTCAAGCGTCGAAGTTCGCTGACTTTTCCCCTTAGCGACAGGACGAAACGATGTGCGGCATCTTCGGTTGCCTCTTTCCGCGGGACCCGGAACGGGTCGACGTCGACGCGGCTCTAGCCGCGCTCCATCGCCGCGGCCCCGATCACGCGAGTGCCTACCGAGGGAAGGACGCAATTCTCGGCTTTGCGCGCCTTTCGATCCTCGATTTGACGCCCGCCGGTCATCAGCCAATGGTGTCGGCGGATGGTACGACGATTCTCGTATTCAATGGCGAGATCTATAACCATCACGAGCTTCGCGAGGAGCTCCGCGCCCGCGGCCACACGTTTCGTGGGCGTAGCGACAGTGAGGTGATTCTCGAGGGATATCGGGCGTTTGGTGACTCGATCGTCGACCGTCTCGACGGGATGTTCGCGTTCTGTATCTTTGACGGGTCGAAGCGGCGTGCTCTGTTGGGGCGCGACCGCGCGGGGAAGAAACCGCTCTTTTACACGTTTGACGGCCAGGAATTGCGCTTCGGTTCAGAGCCGAAAGCTCTGGAAGCGTCAGGCATCGCGCTG
>JAAFHJ010000485.1 GCA_013298325.1 Myxococcales bacterium
CGGAAGTTAAGCTCTTCGGAGCCGATGGTACTGCAGGGGAAGCCCTGTGGGAGAGTAGGACGCCGCCGGGACTTTTTAGAACGCCTGACTTTCTGCAAAGAGAGTCAGGCGTTCGTCTTTTGTGCGCTTGATTCTCGGGTTCGATTCGCAGCCTAGCTGTTGCCGTGGATCGCCCTGAGACACGTCGCCAGGATCTTTGGACCGCCTGACTTTCTGCGAAGAGAGTCAGGCGTTTGTCGTTTGTGGGTTTGATTCTCGGCAATGAAACCGTGGAGACAAATCGCCGGGACTCCTCGGAACGCCTGACCCTGCGCAAAGGGAATCAAATGTTTGTATCTGCTACCGCCCCAGCAGTTCTTGAAACGCTCAATCGCCGGGGTTGAAGATGATGGGGTAGGTCACGGTGACCTTTCCGGGCGCGGTTCCGAAGGGAAGAGTGAGAAATCCAGCCACCACGCACTCTTGAACCGCCTTGTCGTTCAGGCGGTCCTCCGTCGAGACGAACTCGGCCGCTGATACTCGTCCATCGGCTTCGATGACGAAGTGCGTCGAGATCCTTCCTTGCAGGCGCGGGTTTGTTCGAAGACCGTTCTCGTAGCAACGTCGGAAGACGCCAAAATGGTCGCGAACGACCTTCTGGATCTCCTCAGGCGGGCGCGCGCTGCGCCTTGGCGGCAGATTGAAGGTGGATGCCTGCGCCATGTTGAAATCGTAGGGGTTCATCACCGTGACCTCCCCGAGCTTTGCGCTCTCAAGGGCAGGCACTAGCTTTGCGGAACCGACGACGACCACTCGAAGCTGCTCGGGGGCGAGGTAGCGCGCGGCCGCCGCACGAAGGGCTGCGGGGGTCACCAGGCGCCGCGCCCCCGCCCGTGACGCCTGCGAATTCGGTACGCCAAGCTGCCAATCCTCGACGGCGGCCGAAACCTGCCCACTCAGCGATGCGAGGTTTGCGAGTTCCTCGTTGTTCATCGCCTCAACACTCCCCGCACGCTCAACGTCAGAGATCTCGACCATTCGCAAACGCTCGATTTCCTGAAAAATTGTTGTCAGGGACGCCACGAGCTCACCGCTTCGCACCGACGCGCCGATGACAATCGGTGATGGGAGGTGGCCCGCCCGAAACACGCCGTACGCCCCGTAGGTCGCGGCTTGCTCGCTCCGAAGGTGCTGAAATAGGCGAGACGCAGGCCCCGTTGCGAGCGTGGCGCTGAGGAGCTCCAACGCGGCGCGATCGGGATCGTCGAAGGTCACACCGGGGGCAAAGACCGCCACGGGCGTGAGCAGCGCCGGCTCCAACGAGCCATCGTCAACCAGGAGAATTTTCGCCGTTCGCTGATGCCAAAAGTCCGGCGGCTCTTGCGGCGGGGGCGCCCCGGGGCCCTGCCAGTTGCCGATTCGCTTTTCGAGGAAGGTGACCCACTTCTCCTCTTCAACACTGCCGGCCACAACCAACAGCGCCCCGGCGGGACGGAGCAGGCGGCGTCGAGCAGCTTCGACGTCATTCAACGTGAGCTCACTGGCTGGCAAATAATCGGCCGACCACGCGCCGTTCGGCGGGAGAATGCCTGCGATCGCGTAGCGAGCAATCGCGTGTGGGGCGACCGACGCCGTGAGCTCGTCGCTGCGCGCACTTCGCTTGTACCGATTCAGGTCTGCTTCGGAAAAGCGCTTTGAGATGACAAGTTCCGCAAGGAGATCCATTGCTTGTGCAGCGAGTGCGCCCGCGACATGCACGCGCAACGCGCTTGACGAAGAGGCAACCGAGAGGCCGAGGGGGGCCCCATCGGTGGTGAGGGCGTCGTCGATGAGCGCGAATATCGCCTCGTCGGCCGCGCGTTCGCGACGGTTGGCCGGGTGCGGGGGAGCAACGAGCGCGAGCTCGGCCAACGGAAGCCGCTTGTCGACGACAAAACGTACGCGAAGCCCGTTCGCGAGCTGCTTCTCGTGGAGCGCGGGGAAGACGAGCGGCGGGGGCGGCGCAACCGCCGGTGCTGCCGCACGGAACGGCGCATCGGGCGTGACGCTCGGCGCGGCGCCACAGCCCGCAATCCACAAAAGGAATGGCCAGGCGTGCTTCATCGCGCCACCGCTGCGTCGACGCGCCGCCCGGCAATCGGAGCCCCCGCCTTGGGAGACACGACCACGACCAGTGGTGAATTCTTCCGAACGTCGTCGAGCCACAGGTTCATCCGACGGGCCGACGATTCGGTTACTCCGTCGAATACTCCGCTGACAATGCCACTTGTATACCCTTTGTAGCCCCAACTCGAATAGCTGGCACTCCGCCCTTCAATCGTCGCAAGCGATGACAAGAAATTCGTGAGTGCTGCGCGGCGTGCGGCATAAAAATCCTCGTCGGCTACACGAAATCGCTTCGCGGAGTCTTGGAGGAACTGGGCAAGTTCGTCCGCCGTCGCCCCTTCCGCCCCCATCGCTCCCAGAAACAACCCCGAGTCGTCTCCCGAAACGTTAACGCCGCTCACGGGCGTTTGGCCGTCACGCAACTGGTTGGAAAAGAACGACTGCAGCGCATTCTCTACGAGAAGGCGGTCGCATTCGTCTTGGCCCGATTGCACGTTTAGGGGCCAGCCAAGTACCGCATACGCGAGCGGAACGCCGGCTTCCAACCGAAGCGGACCGCGGGATTCCCAGGACGCGTGGTGGGGCGGTTGGGGCGGAAGGTCGCCCCGAACAATGGGGCCAAAGTACGTTTCGATCCAGCCTTTGGCCTGATCGCGATCGAAGTTTCCTACAAGCGTGATTGTTGCATTGTTAGGTCGGTACCAGTCGCGAATGAATCTGGACACATCTTCCAATTCAACCTGGCGGACCGAACCGCGAACGCCGTGAAGCTCACGATCGATTTCGGTGCCAATTGCCCCGTAGGGCCGCAACGAGGTCCGTTGCGCCTGCTCGTTCTCGATGATCTGACGTTCCGCGAGAAAGTGCGCCTCGGTGAGACCACCCAGCGCGAAGCCCATCCGATCGCTTTCTAGCCAAAGCGCCGTTTCGAGCGCGCGCGCCGGGACTGTCTCGCGGTAGGTCGTGGACGTGTCCTCCGTTACGGCGTTCATTGCGGTGGCGCCGAGCCGCGTCAAGCGTTCGAAATGCTCGCCATCCTTCACGTGCTGGGACCCGCGGAACATCAGGTGTTCGACAAGGTGGGCGAGGTGAGGGGCGGCCGGCGGGTCGGCGTGGGAACCGACGTCGTAGCGGACGCGTACGGCGACGTTTGGTGTGCTGCGGTCGGTCTCGAGGAGCACGCGAAGGCCGTTCTCCAGGTAGACCTTCTCGATGTAGAGGACCGGCGCTTCCAGGGGGGCGGCCCTTGCGTCCCTTTCGAGGCAAATCGGCGCCGCAGCAAGCGCACCCAGCAACAACAAGTGTCTGATTTTCATCGCGTCATAAGAGAACGCGGGCCCCTCTGAATCAAGCGCCTTTCGCACGCTCGGCGCGAGCCGCCTGTCGGAACTGGGCGACCACTCGAGCAAGCTCGCCAAGTCGAGAAGCGGCACGTCCGCGGACGGAGGCAGCGAGGCGCTCCTCAAGCGATTGCGTATTCCTTTCGAAACGTTGCGCGAAGTCACTGAGCGTCCCCGCTTTGGAACGCGTGGCGGCGCGCCCAATTTCGCGCAGGTCCAGACGCGCGCGGCCTGGCGCGAGCGACGCAAGAAAACCGGCGGTGGTCGTCCCCCAGCAGGCGCAGGCGTCGTTCCCCAGCCACGCGGAGAATTCCGCGCCGAGAAGCGTACGGGCGACGCCTACCTCCAGCGCCTCTGGGGGCAGCCGCAAGAGTTCGAGGGTCCGCGGGGCGAGCGCCCCTTCTGGCGCCACCGCGCGGCTCCAGGTCCCAAGGAGCTCTCCGGTCGGCGAAAATCGCGCCGCCGCCCAGTGGACGACCTCGTCACGGTAGTTCGCCGCCTGACGCTCCGGCGCATCAAAGGGCCACGCGTTCAGTTCCGCGGTAACGCAAACGATCGTTTCATCCGCAAATGCCGAGGGATATTTCGGCGGAACGAGACGCTTCTTTAGCCGCATTCGCCCGTCGGTGGCACCGGAAGCAACGCGAGCGGCGCGTGCTGCGATCTGCGCGTCGACCATCGCCCGAAAGGGCCGGAGAATCGGTTCAAAGCGCTCGCGTCC
>JAAFHJ010000483.1 GCA_013298325.1 Myxococcales bacterium
TCTGCGTGCGCGGCGGAGGCACCACTCTGCAACTACGCGACGGGCAAGTGCTCAAAATGCATTGCAAATGACGACTGCGTCGATCCGGCTGGAAAGTACGTTCACGGCGGACCGACCTGCGATCGAGCATCCGGCGCGTGCGTCGCGTGTGCCTCCGATCTCGGCGGCCCCATCGGCCCGACGACCTGCGCCGGCACGACGCCCCACTGCCGCTCCGGCGGCGCAAGTGGCGGAACGTGCGGCATGTGCAGCACGAACGACGAATGCACGAACGGCCCCGGCCAGACGACGCACGCCGGCCCGATTTGCGACGCGGCCCGTGGACTCTGTGGACGCTGCAACGGCGATTCCGACGTCTCTTCGGGTGTTTACGGCTGCAAGTCCCCCAAGCCGAACTGCGGCGATAACGGCGCCTGCCGCGCCTGCGCAAGCAATGCCGACTGCGTAAATCCGCCGGGTGTGCGCCTCCACCTCGGCTCCGTGTGCAACGTGGCGTCGGGCGCCTGCGAAGGGCCGGTCGCCCCCGTTCCGAACGCCGACGGCTCGATCCCCGGAAGCGACGACGGCGGCTGCGCGGTCTCCACGACCGACGGCGGCGGCGGCGGCCTCTGGGTTGTCAGCGGCGCCCTCCTCGCGTTCGTCGGACGAATCGTCGCGCGGCGGCGGCGTGCGGCGCGCTAAGGTACCTTCTAGGCTCGCCCTTCGCGCGATAGCTCCATTTGTCTTTCAGACAAACGTCGCAGTACCTTCCAAAAAGACAGGCAAGCGAATCGCGAACTCAATGGCTCTTAGCGGGCAAATGTTCAGGGCTTTTGGACATTTTTCGTCTCGCCAATCCAGACTTTTTCCGTGGATCGACGTCAGAACCGTCGACGATTCCTGAGACTCCGCAACGACTTCCGCAGGGCGCCCGTCGCCGGGACGTCGAGAACGCGCAATCGAGAGGTGGCGCGAGCGGTCGTTGACGGCGGGAGCTCGCCTGGAAGATAGTCGTGGGATGGCAGCGTGGCCGGCGTCGCAAGAATTGGAGTTGGCGGACGTTCGACTTTTCGAGCGTGTCGCATCGCTTGGGTCGATTGCCCGTGCCGCCGCCGCACTCCGCATCAGTCGACCGGCCGCCTCCCGTCAACTGGCGCGGCTGGAGGCGGCGCTCGGCTGCCGACTGGCGGAGCGGGACGGACGCACGATGGTCCTCACGAGCGACGGCAGGACGTTCCTCCCCTACGCGGAACGAATTCTTGCGTCGGCGGCGGAGGCAAGCGCGGCACTCCCGCGGGGGATGCCGCAGGGGCGCTTGCGCGTGTCGACGACGATGACCTACGCGGTCCATCGGCTGGTGCCGGTACTTCCCCTTTTTATTTCACAATTTCCGGAAGTGGAGATCGCGCTCGACCTCGTGGCAACGCCGGTCCGGCTGCTCGCGAATGAGATCGACGTCGCGATCCGCGGGACGGCGACCGACGGCCACGCGCTCGACGCCCACCCGATCTCGGATGAGCCGGTCGTGCTTGTCGCCGCCCCGAGCTACCTAGCGCGCTTCGGAACGCCTTCTTCGGTGCGCGACCTCCACGGGTGCATCTTCCTCGACTTCCGCTCGGACGACACCGCCTCCGACGTCCGCCTCTTCCCCTCCCATGCCGCCCCCCGCGGCTCGGTATCCGGCGGATGGAGCGGCAGTGTGCCCCCACCCCTCGCCGCGGAGGAAGAGCGCATCCGCCTCCACGCCGCCTACCGCGCGCGCGATCCGATGGCGTTGATAGGCCTCGCGGAGAGCGGCTGCGGCATCGCGCGTGTCCCCCTCGTGAACGCGGAAGCATCGCTCGCAAACGGGAAATTGGTCCGCGTCCTTCCCCGGTTTGTCGCGGAACCGATTCCGATCTGCGCGTTTACGGCGACCGCACGCAACCGCGACCGCACAATCCAGGCATTTGTACAATTCGTGAAGGCGACGCTCGGTCGCGAAGCGATGCTCGGCGGTTGATTGGCTCAAAAAAAAACGGAGCCGAAGGGGCTCCGTTCGCGAACATCCGTCGGTAAGCGACGGGCATTGCTCACTTGAGATTCGCGAGCTTTTCCTTGATCTTGTCCTCGATCGTCCCCTTCATCATCTTGAGCATAAACGGGAGGTCGACGGCGACCTTCACCTCGGTGGCGGCGACGGCGACCGTCCCCTTGACGCCCTTCGCCGCGCCGCTGGTCGCTTCGAAGTTGATCGTGTCGCCGGACCAGGCCCACGTGATGCCGAGCCGGTCGGCCATGCCTTTTGCGAGATCCTCCGCCTTCGCTTTTGCGTCGGCGATCGGAAGGGAGTGGGACTGGGAGAGATCGATGGTTGCCATTTGGCTGAGATACACGAGGTCACGACGTGGTGAAAAGAGCCGAGCCGCTTCCATGGCGTTTTCCGCGGCGCGTCACCCCCTCGGGCAAGCGAGCACGCACAGCACGCCGCGGCCTGTGCTAGGCACCGTCGCCGCGTGCGCCGACCTTTCCACGGAATGACGAGCGGCGTTTTCCCGGTGATCGTTGCCCGCGGTCGCTGTTGAGTCGGAGCCCCCCATGACCGAAGCCGATCGCACCCCAGCCCCAAACGACGCCGAGTACGCGGAACCGTTGTCGCTCGCAGGTGCCGATTTTGTGGAAGTTTTGGAGTCGGAAGCGATCCTCCCCTCGGTCACTCCTGGCGCGGTCGCCGTCGCCGACGGGCGCGCCCCCGCCCTCGACCTCGACGACGCGGAGCCGGCGCCGTTTAATCCGGACGTCGCCATCGCCCGCCTTCGCGCGGAAGCGGCCTTCCCTGCCAACGAAGCGCGCCGGGGGCGCCTCCTCTACGAGCTCGGCGAAACTCTCGAAAGTTTTGAAAAATCGTCGGATGCGGTAGCTGCCTACGAGGAGGCTCTCGCCGAGGATCCCGATTTTCTGGAGGCGGCCGAAGCGCTTGTCCGAGTCGCCCAAGCGGCGCGCCAGGGGAGTCGCGCTCAGGCGGCAGCCACCCGGCTTGCCGACGGCGCGAAAGACGAGCGTTCTCGGCTGCGTGCAGCGCTTTTGCTTGCCGAAATGGAGGCGTTCTCCGATCCGGCGTCTCGCCGGGCGGAGACAACCACGGGGTCGTCTGCGACAGATCAAGCCCGAGCCTTGGAGACCCTCACCGACGCCCTCGGGCGGGACGTGGCGGCGACCGAGCGCCTCCCGCTTGCCGTCGTCGCCGAGGCGTTTGCTTCGAGCGGCACCGGAGAGACGGCCGACCACCTTCGCGACGCGGCGGCAGAACTTCGCATAACGACCTCAGAAGATTCGGAATTACGTGCCCTCCTTGCGCTCGCCTGGGCCCGGCGTTCCCCATCGCTCGCCTCGCTGCGCGCCCTCATCGATGCGTCGATGGAACACGACGGCACCCCGCGCCCGGGGCCGCTCGCCTATGCCACCGCAGGCGCCGCCGAGCGCCTGGCGACGAGTTTGCCGGACGAGGCGGAGGCCCCTGCCCTCCTCGGACGTGCGAGCGTCGCCCGAGCAGAGATGATCTATCGGGCGTTTACGGAGAGCGACGGGGCCGACTACGGCGTTCCGAGCGACCACCGGAGCGCGGGGTACCTGGTGGAGGCGGCACTCCGCGCGGCCCACCGGACCACCGACGCAGATACCGCTCGCGCGCTCGTTGTCCGCGCCGCCGGCCACGCCGGTTCCGACGCGACGGCGGCAACCCTCGCCGCACGCGCCTCGCTCGCGATCGCGGAAAAGTTTGGCGATCGCGACCTTCGCCACGACGCAATTCTCGAACTCACGACGAACCATTTCGGAAGTGCCGCTGCTGCCGCCTTCGCGCTGCGGCTTGAGTCGGCCGACCGCGCAAGCGAACGGGCCGAAATACTTGCAGAAGCGGCAAAAAAGCGCGCCGCATCCCCGTTCGTCGTCCTTCGTGCCCTTCGCGGAGCGGGCGCTTCCCCCTCCCCGCGTGAGGCGGCAGAAATGCTCGATGCGGTCGCTCTCGCCCCAACGAGCCCCCTCGCGCTCCCGTTTGCGCTGGCTTCCGCCTACGCGCACGCCCGCGCTGGCTCGGCATATTTTCAGCGCAAAACTGTGTGAATGGCTACTCAAAGTTGTTGGAGATGCAAAAATCCTATTCGTTTGGTTTTTGATACTCCGGAACTGCCGCACGCGCGCAACAAG
>JAAFHJ010000486.1 GCA_013298325.1 Myxococcales bacterium
CCGATGCCCGAGAGGCCGGCCCCCACAATCAACACGTCGACATGCTCAAACTTCTCAGGAGCTTCCATGGGCGAAGTCTTCGCGCCACCGGCGCCGAACCGCAAGTGCAGACGCGTAGGGCAAGAGCTTCGCGCCGTCTCCCGCTTCGCGGACGGACGATTTCTGAGCCGTTGTGCGTCGCGCCGGCCATAGGGCGTCGTGTTGGTTCCCGCCGCGTCGACATCCCCTCGTGCTAGCTGTCGGAGATCCATGCGCTGGGGGTTCGTCGCACCGCTCTATGCCCGCGAAGGGGACGGGGCTCTCGGTCTGGCCGGCGGGCCTCGTGCCAGCGGCTCCGTCGACGGTCGCCTGGAGGACGGGCTCCACCGTGCGCTCCTCGCCGGCGACGAGGCGGCAGAAATGCTCTTTTTTACGCGCTTTTCGCCGGCCATCGAGCGCCTCCTCCGGCGGATGCTCGGCGCCAGCGCCGACTGCGAAGAGGCGGTCGTCGAGACCTTCCACCGGGCCCTCGACCGCATCGCCGACCTCACCGCCCCCGACGGCTGCCTCGCCTGGCTGCGCCGGATCGCCGTGTTCGTCGCCCACGAGGCGCTCCGCCGCCGAAAGCGCGAGGCGCAGCGACGGGCCGAGCTCCCCGAGGACGGCTACGAACGCATCGGCGACGACCGCCCCGATCCCTCCGAGGGGCGCGCCGCCCTCGCCCGCCTAAACGCGATCCTGGACGACCTCGAACCGGAGTCGAAACTCTTGTTTGTGTTGCGTTTTGTCGAAGGGGAGGAGCTCACCGCCATCGCCGACGCGACCGACCTCTCGCTCGCGACCGTGAAGCGGAAGCTCGCGAAGGTCGAAGAGCGCGTCCACGAACGGGCCCGCCACGACGAGCTCCTAAAACACTACGTCCCGCGCCCCCTCGCCGGCGATCTCATGCCCGAGGAGGCGACGTGACTGAACGCCGAAAGACCAACGAAGCGCTCGGCAAGCTCCTCGCAGACGCCGAGCCGATCCGCACCGCCGCAGCGCTCTCCCCGCTCGCCGAACGGCTCCGCGCGCGCCGTGCCCAGGATCGCCAGGAGGCGAAAGACGCCACGCAAGCGCCCCATCCCGAGACGGCGCAAAAGCCTGCCCAAGAGACCGAGCCCTCCGGCGGCCGTGTCGTCCGGCTGCCGATCCGCCTGGTTGCGCCCGCGGTGCTGGTTGCTGCGGCGGCGGTCGCGCTGCTCGTCGGTCGCCCCGGGTTCCGTGTCGACGGGGCGCGCGGCGTCGTCGGTGCGCCGGTCGTCGCCACCGCGGGCCGCACACGGACGGTCGCCTTCGACGATCGCTCCCAGGCGACGCTCACCGCCGGGAGCGCGATTTCCGTCACCGAGGTGACCCGTCACGGCGGCCGAATGCGCTTGGAAAACGGGGAGATCGACGTAGCGGTCGTCCACCACGAAGACACCCGGTACACGCTCGAAAGCGGCCCCTTCTCGGTCACCGTGATCGGAACCCAGTTCCGCCTCGCGTGGGCGCCGAGCGAGCAGCGCCTCGACCTCCACATGCGCGAGGGGCGCGTCCATGTCCGCGGCTGCGGCAAAGAGCAGGACGTCGCCGGAACCGAAGAAATTTCCTGGCGTTGTGAGGTTGCCCCGGTACCGGGCGCGCCGCCCCTTTTGGCATCGTCGGTGCCTTCGGCGCTGCCATCGGTGCCCGAGCTGGCCGTTCCTGCGCCGTCGCCCGCCCCGTCGCACGTCGACGTCCCGCTCGGCAGCGCGCCAACCGCCGATGAACGCTTCCGAAAGGCGCTCGCCAGCGGCGACGACGCAGCGATCCTCGCCGCCGCCCGCGCCGATTTCGACGGCATCCTCGCGCGCGCCGACGGGAAAGAGCTCGGCCCCCTCGGCGACGCCGCCCGCCGGCTCGGCGCCCCCGAGGAGACGGCGATCTGGACCGCCGCCCAGCGCCGTTTCCCGGGATCGCCGCTCGCCCGCACCGCCGCCTTCCACCTCGGACGCAAAGCGGCCGCCGCCGGCGATCGCGCCGCCGCCTCCCGCTGGCTCACCGACGCCACCGCCGACCCGTCGGCCCCCTTCTACCGGGAGGCGCTCGGCCGCCTTGTCGAGGTCGCCAACCAGCAGGGGGATACGGTCGCTGCCAAGCGCAACGCCGCGAAATACCTTGCCGCTTTCCCAGACGGCCCCCATGCGGCGCTCGCCCGAACGATCGTCGCCAAGGACGCACCGTGAGGCGACTGCCAGCCCTTGTTGCCAGTGTCGCCGTCGTCGCGATGTTCGTCGTTGGCGCGCCGGCGGCCGCCGATCCGGCGCCGGGCGTCGCGGGGAGCCCGGAAGCGGCGCAAGCCTCCGAAGCGACGTTGCTCATCGTCGTCGTCGGCGGGACGCCGAGCCGGCCGCTCCTCCGAGAAGTCGACGCCGCAGACATGCGCAAGGAGCTGGAAAGTCTCGAAAAAGCGCCAACGCCCGCCTACTTGCGCGTCGCCGCCCGCACCCACCACGCGGCGGCGATCGTCGTCCTCGATGGGGCTGGCGCCGACCTCTGGCTCCCCGACGGCGGCACGCGGCGTCTCGCCTACGCGGAGACGGTCCCGCCCGGCGACGAACAGCCGCTCCGGGTCGTCGAAGCGGTCCGCGCCTACGTGGCGACCAAGAGTCCGGCGCCGGTTCCGTCGCCCCCACCGCCTGTGCCGGCGCCCCCACCCACGCCCGCAAGCACGCTACCCGCGCCCGTAACGCCGCCGATTTCCGAACCCTTGCCGCCACCTCCGCCGTCGCGCCCGTTGGTCATCGCGCTCGGCGCCGGCGCGGTCCTCTATCCGGCGACCCGGGTCACAGCCACCATCCCGCTCGCGCTCCTCGTCCCGGTCGGCGCCAAGGGGGGCGACGCGAAATGGGGCGTGGGCGGCGGCGTTCTGCTGCCTCCGGCCGCCTTTTCACGCACCCAGGACGGCGCGACGGCGTCGGTCCGCCCCTTCGGCGTCGAAGCCCGCGTCGACTATCGGCGGGGTGGCGTCGTCGCCGCGGCGAGTGTTGGCCTTCGCGTCTTTGTGGTCGACGCCGAGGTTGCCGCCGGATCGCCCCTCGTCGCCGGCGGAGGCTCTTCGGCGGTCGGCGCCTTTTCACTCGCGACCGGCTACCTCGCGGCGGTCGGCCCGATCCGCCTCGGACCGATGCTCACCGGCACCCTCTTTTCGCGGGGCCTCGAGCTCCGTTTCCCGAGCGGAATCACCCGGATGGCGCCGGTCGCCGCCACCCTTGGGCTCGAGGTACGGGTGCCGCTCGGCAGCTAGCGCCTACGCGTTTGTCTCCGCCCGGCGAGACACCGGATCGGAGAACGCAATTTTGAGAGCTATTCCGACCTTTTCCCGGGCGCGTGAGAGCTCCTCCGCGGAGGCGCCGAGCGTCCGCAACACGCGCTCCGCCATCGCGTAGGCGACCTCCCCCTCGGCGACGATCACCCCGTCGGCCCCCGCTTTTTCAAGCGTCGGCGCTTCGCGAAGGAAGGCGGCACGGCCGAGGACGAGCACGTTTGGCGCAAGCTCCTTGGCAAGCGTCACGATCGCCGGCGACACCTCCGACGACGACAGGATCAGCGCCCGCGCATCGACGAGCCCGGCCCGCTCGAGGACGTCTTTCCGAGTCGCATCGCCGCCAACCGCCAAGTACCCGTCTTTCTGCGCACGGGCGACGCCCGCCGAGGCGCGCTCGACGATCACCGGCTTCAGCCCGGCGTCCGCAAGCAGACCGGCGAGGGAACGGCCGACCGGCCCGTAGCCGATGATGACGACCGGGTGGCGCTCCATCGGCGCCGCCAGCACGGCGGCGGCAGCGTCGGCACGGTTGCCGCGGGCGAGCCCGGCGGCGACGAGCGCGCGAAAGAGAAACGGTTGCACAGTGATCGACACAAGCGCCGTCGCCACGAACACCGGGGTCACCGCCGGAGGCAGGAGGTGGGCCTCGGTCGCTGCTGCGGCGAGAAGGAAGCTAAATTCACCAATTTGGGCGAAGGAGCCCGCCAGCGTGCGCCCGGTCTCGTCGGAGGCCCCGGTGATCCGCGCGGCGATCGCCGTCGCGAGCGGCACCACGACCAACACGAGCACGAACGTCACGGCGACCAGCGGCAACGACCGGGCGACGCTCTTTCCATCG